>JAQBTI010000219.1 GCA_027624995.1 Chloroflexota bacterium | reverse complement strand
CATCGCACTGATGGCCGCGGGCGGCGCGGCCGCCGTCCTGGCGGCCTGCGGCGACGACAAGCCCAAACGCGCACCGGGGGCGACGGCATCACCGACTCAGGCCTCTGTACCGACAGCGATACCGGATACCGAGACCGCGGTCGTTCTGCCGCCCATCGACGCCAAGGTGGTCCCGACGGCGTGCGACTACTGCATCGTCGGGTGCGGCTATTTGGCTTACACCTGGCCGGTCGGCAAAGCGGGCGGTCCGAAGGCGGATGAGAACGCCCTTGGCGTCGACTACCCGGTCAAGCCGCTAAGCGGCAAGTGGGTCTCGTCCAATATGCACAACATTGTCGAGATCGACGGGGCCCCGCACCACGTAATCGTAATCCCCGATGGCGACACCAAGGTCGTGAACAAGAGGGGGAACCACAGCGTCCGCGGCGGGACGCTGTCACAGAAGCTATACAGGGCGGACGGCCCCACCCGTGACCGCCTGAAGACGCCTCAGCTTCGGGTGGACGGTGAGATGGCGCCTATCACCTGGGACGAGGCCATAGAGATTGTAGGCGACGTGTCCCGGTACGTCCTGGACGAGTACTCGGAGATGGCCTGGGGAATGAAGCAGTTCTCCTACGCGTACTACGAGAACACCTATGCACTCACCAAGCTGGGGTTGGCCAAGGTCCAGACTCCCGTATGGGCACCGCACGACAAGCCCGGGGCGGGCGCGGATACTCCGGGGCTGAGCGACGCCGGCATCGACGCCTTCAGCGCGGCCTACGAGGACTGGAAGGACTCGGAGGTGATACTCGTCTCCGGCGCGACGCTCTACGAGACGAAGACCATCATGTTCCTGGACTGGGTGTCGCCGGGAGGCGCGACGCTGATCGTCGTCAATCCGCGAAGGGACTACACCGCCGCCCATGCCGAGGCCCGCGGAGGGCTCCATCTACAGCTCATCCCCGGCACCGACACTATCCTCAACAACGCTATCGCCCGAGTGATCATCGAGAACGGCTGGGAGGACTCGGACTTTATCGCACGACGGACGGTCGATGAGTCCGAGCTCGGCCAGGAGACCTCCTGGCGCAGGAAGATGTTCGGCGCGACCTTCGACGGCTACAAGGACTTCATCCTGGGCGACGACGCCTACACGCCCGAGAACGCGGAACGGGTCACCGGGGTCCCGGCGGCCAAGATCAGGCAGGCCGCTGAGATATTGGCCAGGCCGAAGGAGGACGGCAGACGTCCTAAGACCTCGATGATGCTCGAGAAGGGCAACTACTGGGGCCACAACTACGAGAACACCGCGTCGCTGGCCGCTCTTGGCCTGCTGGTCGGCGCCGGAGGCCGCCCGGGCCAGATGCAGTCCCGTGCAGGCGGCCATCAGCGAGGGATGCTGTCCGCCGCCGCATACCCCAAGGACAAGTCGACCGATGAATACAAGGGGAACAAGATCGAGCTCAACGTGGACAAGTGGGTGGTCGAAGACAACGTGCGCTTCATGTACGTCATCGGCACGACCTGGCTGGCCGCGATGGGCGGGACCCAGAGCCTTACGGCGTCCGTCCGCCGCCTGACTCAAGAGACCGGGCCGCAACTTACTCGTGCCGATGCGTTCGACGGCACGTCCCTGAACGTCGAGCGGGTCAAGCAGGCGCTGAAAGCCAAGGCCGACGCAGGCGGTATGGTCATGGTCCAGCAGGAGATCTACGCCAACGCCCTTACGGAGTTCGTCGACGTCCTGCTGCCGGCCGCAACCTGGGGCGAGGAGACCTTCTCACGCATGCAGGGCGAGCGGCGGCTTCGCATCTACTCCAAGATCGTCGACCCTCCGGGTGAGGCGAAGCCAGACTGGTGGATTGTCGCGCAGATCGGGAAGCGGATGGGATTCGACGGCTTCGACTGGCCCGATTCCAATGCCGTGTTCGAAGAGGCCTCCGAGCGGTCAAAGGGGACGGTCCACGACTACGCCGCCCTCGTCGAGCTGGCCCGCTCGCAGGGTAAACGCGGTCACGATCTCCTCACCGAGCTCGGTACCACCGGCATCCAGTGCCCCATCAAACTGGAGGGCGGACAGATGGTAGGCACGGTCAGGTTGCACCAGGACGGCTTCGGCACCAAGAGCGGCAAGGCGGTCTTCCCCAAAGGCGACTGGCGCAGTGTCGAGCCGCACCAGAACGAGGTCGCGCCCCAGGCCGGCGAGTTGTGGGTCACCAACATGCGCACCAACGAGCACTGGCAGTCGCAGTTCGACGACTCGCGAATCCCGTACCGGTGGGACAGGTTCCCCGTGAACTTCCTGGAGATCAACCAGAAGGATGCCTCCGACCGGGGCATCGAGAGCGGCGACTGGGTCGAGGTCGAGAACGACCGCGTTCTCAGCCAGACCGGTCAGCGCCACAGAGGCAGCTTCAAGGCCGTGGCGTATGTCACCGACCAGGTGCCCGTGGGGGTGACGTGCAGCTACTTTCTCTTCGGCCAGGGGCGTCTGGACATGGCGGCTAACAGCGTCACTTCCGGGGTGGCCGATCCCATCAACAACTGCTACAGGTTCAAGCTAGGCGCGGGGCGGGTACGAAGGACCGGAGAATCGGAGTTTAAGGAGACGATGAGCTTCGCACCCAGGAATATCGCGTAGCCGCGCAATTGCGACGGCGGGGCCGTGCTGCTTCCTCCCAACGCGTTCTTGTCCCCGTCAGTGAGAGCGTGGTCATGGTTGCGATCATCGTTCCGTTGACGACCGTACCATTTGCTGACCCGAGGTCCTTAATCACGTAACCGTCAGCCGTTTCGATCACCAGGGCGTGCCGCCGAGAAACGGTCTTATCGTCGATGTCCAGATCGTTGTCGGCTCCGCGCCCCAGGATAACTGCGCCACCCCGAAGGCTGATTCCAGTGCTGGTCCCACCGCCATCGCGCGCCATGCGTTGAACCTCGGTGTAGGCGGTGTCCGGCTCCAGATAGAGCTCTCCCTCATCCAGCCAGCCGATGCAGCTGCCCTTCGGCCTCCACTCGAAACGGACGTTGTCGCCCACCCCGATCTCGACTTGCCGCCAGCCCCAGGCAGCGGGGTCCACCGGCTCCCTTCCGTCGGGCGACGCCACGTGCGCCCGCCCACCGGCCAAGGTTCGTTGCATGCTAAACGCCGGGGCTGGATTCCCGCCTGCGCGGGAATGACGGGGGGCGTGGTGGCCCGCGCGCCACGCCGGTTTTCGACGGGAGACACCCCGCAGATGCTTCATCTCGTTCAGAATTATCCATGTCGGTTGCTACCGGCACCCTGAAGGAGAATGGGCGTATTTGCGGACACGGCTCGGGCGTTCAATTGAACGCCCCTACGAAACCTCTCTCATACCAACGACAGAAAGAGGCACTTCACGGACCCCCGTGCGACCTCATAGTCAACGGTTCCCAAACCGGCCCTTGACAAACTCGTACTAATGTTCTAGGATTGTGTTGTGAGGGACGGACCCCATGGGGTTTGTCCCTTTCTTTTTTGCACGGGAGACCAGCACGGCAGTTCAGGTAATAGAGGGCACGGATGACTTTCTTTGACTCCAAGGTATCGAAGTTTCGGATAGACGATACGGGCGCGGTCCAGCGGGACCTGTCGGCCTACGTCACGGAGGTCCGCGGTCTTCCGGGTCCGCGCGCGCTGAACGAGGTGACGGCCCTGGGGGACGGCGGCGCCCGCTTCATCGCGGGTCTGGAGGATGTTTCCATCCGAGTGAACGGCCTGTTCGACGATACGGCGACCTCGGGCCCGGACGCGGTGCTGGGTCCCCTGCGCACTCACGCTTCGGCGGTCGACTTCGAGTACGGCCCGGAGGGGGCCGATACCGGCGACGTCAAGTACTCCGGCACTTGCTGGGTGGTCACGTACGACCTCCGGAGCCGTGTTGGGAATCTGGTGGAGTGGTCGGCCACGCTTCAGGTGGAGGGCACGGTGTCCAGAGGGACTTTCTAATGGGGCCTTCAGGGACGACCCGACGCATCGGCCTGCCGTCGGGGGGCTGGTGGGAGATCGAGACGCGGCCGCGCTGGAGGCACGCGCGGGGGTGGGAAGCCATGGATGAGGGAGACCTGGCGGACCGAGCCCTTGCGGCCTTGACCGTGGGGTGGTCCTTGGACGAGGAGCCAACCGTCGAGGCCGTGTGCGCCCTGGCGGCGGACGACCTGGCGGCGATGCTCGATTTTTTCCTTCGAGAGGTTGCCCCGTTCCTGGAGCGGGATGGTCCGAAGCAGGCGGCGGAGCGTCTGTTCGCCGGGCTTGCGAGGGGCGCGGTCCCAGCAGATTTCGTGGAGGCGCATGTCATGGCCGCCACCGGCTGGAGCTGGCAGACGCTTCAGGAGACCCCGGCGGACGTGGTCCGTGACATGGAGATTTACCTAGGGGTGAGCCGCGCGTTCGAGAGCGGCGGGTCGCTCGATTTCGACACGGAGGAGTAGCCGGATGTTCGACGATGAACAAGATCGGCTGACGAGGTTGCGAGCCGGGGCACGGCGCTCGCTGGAATCGGTCTCGTTTCGGGCCATGGCCGTCCGGCGGCCGGG
>JAQBTI010000218.1 GCA_027624995.1 Chloroflexota bacterium | reverse complement strand
CATAAGGGCAGAATTATTAGCGTATTACGACACGTCCGTTCGGCTGATCTGGGAAATGTGGGTACATGTAGGTTGAAGGTTGTCACCGACTCGAGTCTGGTCGGGGTCGCCAAACACCGTTTTCACGAAAACCGGTCTGACAGCCTGTCGTCCGCTCCACTTTTGTTTTAGATCACCCGCGGCACAGTTTCTCGGTTCTGCTCCCATCGTTCTCGATCCGGAATCGGCCTTGTACGGACAGCGCTCTCGGAGAGGGAGTAATCTCCCCACCAACGGAGGACGTTGAACGGAGGGAGACGTTTACTGACTTTCGTCCGTAAACGCGAAGGAGTACAGATCGGCGTCTCGCATCCAGAACCGTAGCTTGAGGGGCCGGTTCTCGGGCAATACCGCGCCACTTTGCCAGGCGACTCGATGCGATATGGAGTCACCATGGAATCGAACAGAGTCATCCCTCGACAGACCATCGATGACGCGGTTCCGCTCGTCACTCACCTCCACATCGATATACCCTCCTCGGCGGCAAGTTGCATTGATGACGAGATGCGAGCCAATCACTTTCACCGGGCGCGTGACAAACAGTCCCTCTCTCACCAGCCCGGCTCGTAGCGAGACGTACCCATCAAAGCGGAGTTTCGCAAGGCCGATACCGTGCTGGACTATTGAGAGATCTTTGGCCTCGGGAACGTCGAGACGCTCTCGAGCGCCGGTGACCCACCAGTCATGATGGGAATTGGAACCACCGTAGTAGACGTATAGCTCGTCGCCGACTCGTATAGGGACGTTGGGAACGCACGAGATCATCTCGTCCCAATGGCCGACGAGTCCTCGACCAAGGAACGGTTGGCGCTGTCCGGTCCGTCGCCAGTTGACGCCATCTCGGCTGTACACCAGTTGTGCGTCCATCACGTTCTCAGTCTGGTGGAACACGTTCACGATCCCTATGTGCAGGTCATTGCCAGGGTACGGGTGCCGCAGCGTCTCCGTCCTTGCGACTGACAGCGACCAAGATGCGAGGCTATAGAACGAGTCATCGAGATTGTCTTCATCGTCGTCCGGTGCCAGAACTTCGTGCGGCTCACACCAGTGAATCAGATCTCTGCTGGTTGACCGAAATATACGGCGCTTGTTCATGCGGGCCGGATCGTCGGGCCAATATGGACTCGACCACGCGGCCGTTTTTGGAGCGCCCTCTGGCGAGTCTACCAACCATGCGTATGGGTGGCGGGTATGCAAAACGTACTCCTGCCTAACCACGTCGCACGTCAGCACCATAACGTCGCCGAGCCTGGGCCCCAGGCCGCCGAAGTCTAGTCGCTCAGGCTCCACGGTCCAGTGGATCCCGTCGCCGGAGTATGCGATTCGTATTGGACTGTGCAGGACCTGGCCCCCGGTGGGGGTTTCGACCGCATCTGTACCCGGTGAGGTGCTAGTGATGTGTTGAAACATCATCTTGAACCGACGGTCCGGGTCGTCCTCGAAGGGGTCGTCCAGAACGGTGGGCCCGTGGGGGCTACCGAAGACGTTTGGGTTGACGACCGAATCACCGAGCACGATGTTGGTGTTATGTCCACCCTCGAAGACTACGCCAAGAGGTGGCTTGTCCCACCTAACTCCATCGCGGGATTCGGCGTACATGACACGGCTCGACGAGACCGAAGGGTCGGTGATGTCCACGTCAGAGTTGATCAGACCGTCCGGGTCGAGCACCCAGTCCTCGTACCAGCACCGAAAGATCTCTTCAGTAGGGCTATACAAAATACTCCAGATGGCGTTACCGAAGTACGGGATGTGCTCCCATGGCCTGTCCTTATAGATGAGGGCGAGGCCGGTCTTATTGGGGCGGTGCATCACTCGGGTGACATCCTGCACCATCTCGATGCACAAGTTGTCGAAGAACAGGTGCCGCTCGGACGGCGGATTGTGCAGGCTCATGATTCCAACTCCTTCTAACTGTGTTTTACTCACTGCCGGTTGCCATCGGGTTCAGCGATGACCACTGTACCACAGGACTACCTACCATGGAACACACCGATCGCGATCTGGACCGCCTCAAGTCCCGTGCTGCTCATAGCTCGCTCCTGTGTTTGGCCCCGATCCTATCGGGGCCACGGTCAGGCAGCGATTCCACTTATCCTTATTGTCCAGTTTTCCTGAACCACTTCTATCTCGGTCTGCCGCGGATTTTACCACATTGAAGGGGCTAGAAATTCGGGTTCGGGTTAGCTCTTGCACCCGACTCCGTCCTTGTTGCCATCCAGGCGATGCGGGTCTGGCTGGAGCACCTTGATATTCTTGTGAGGAATGTCAGAACAGTTCAGGTCGGGAGGCGGCGACGGAAGGCAAACATCAGGATACGACGGGTCGCAATCCGGAGTTGGTGTCGGGGTTGGTGAGATGGCAGGCGGCATCGGCGTCGGAGTGCTTGTGAAGACTGGCGTCGGCGTAGCTGTGGGCGTGACCGACGAGTCAGCAAATTGCACAGAATATGGGCACGTCGAGAGCATGCTCACGAGGGCGTCCCATTCCGCCTGAGTAACCGTCAGTGTCCACGTCCCCTTAATGACGACCCAGTCGACTGCGTAGTCGCACCAGTAGCTTTCCAATGGCGGCTTCCACTCCTCCGGGCCGCGACTGCCCTTTGAGCGGTTGGCCGATGCCGTGACAGCTATCAAATGGTCCGCGTAGGTGAGATCGTTGGCATAGTCCCTCTTCTGCGACGTGGACCATTCCCATGCCCCGGAAGCGTGAGCATTCGCCAAAGGTACCATGTGGTCAACGTCGAGGGACGATGGGTCTATCACCACGGTGCCCGTGTAGACGCCGGTCCGGCGAGCCGGCCGCCACCGACGCCGCCGGCCATCAACAGAGGAAGGCGAAGTGTTGGCAAAGTGTGCCCTCATACTTGGGACGGACATCGGTTTGACAATGCTAGGCGAGGCAGGTGTGGAAGGGCTGACCGTGCTGAATGATCGCTCAACTCGCGCAACGATGAGATGGCCGGGACTCGTTACTTTGGAGGCAGCGCCTTCGTCGGCACTGGGGAAATGACAATGGAGCACCAACAACACATCGTCGTCATAGGGAATGGTATGGCCGGTACGCGGTTTGTGGACGAACTGACCAGCAAAGGCAGAAATTCATGCAAGGTAACTGTATTTGGGGAAGAACCGCACGGAGGGTATAATCGCGTGCTCCTCCCCGGGTTACTTGCCGGCGACCAGGCGCCATCCGACGTGGTCACCCATCCGCCGTCATGGTATCGGGAACGCAAGGTCGATCTGCGGATGGGGGTGCGCGTCGTTCGCATCGACCGGAGCCGGAAAACGGTCCATACCGCCGATGGGACGGTAACGCCGTACGACATTCTGGTCCTCGCCACGGGCAGCACGCCATACCTCCCTGAAATCGACGGCTTGGCTTATGGTGCAGGCCAACTGAAGTCCGGTATTTTCACATTCAGGACACTGGACGACTGCCAGCGCATCATTGAATTCGGGTCCAAAGCGCGGAGGGTTGCAATCTTGGGCGGTGGATTCTTGGGACTGGAGGCGGCGAGTGCGCTCCGTGCGCGCAACCTCGAAATTCACATCGTTCATGCAGGCGGGCACCTCATGGACTCTCAGCTGGACACGACTGCCGGCAGCATGCTGGCGGACGCGATGGAACGAAAGGGAATCCATATCCATCTCGGACAACGAACCAACCGAATCGAGGGGGACAGTCATGTAAAAGGAATTGGGTTCGCCGATGGGACGACTCTGGAGTGCGACCTCCTCGTCGTCGCGGCCGGCGTCCGGCCCAACGTAGAGCTCGCGCAGAACGCTGGGCTGGCGGTGAGACGGGGCGTGCTGGTAAATGACGACCTTTCAAGCCAGACCGACGCTGCCATCTGTGCCGTCGGCGAGTGTGCCGAGCATCGGGGAGTAACGCCAGGGCTGGTAGGACCGACCTGGGAGCAGGCCCGTGTTCTCGCGGAGCGGTTGGGCGGAGTTTCCCCGGCTGCAACGTATCAGGGGTCACCTCATTCCACTCACCTCAAAGTTGCAGGTGTCGATCTCGCTATGATCGGTGAGCCGCGGTCAGATGATATATCTGAGGAAGTACTCACCTACACGGACCAGAAGCGGGCCATCTACAGACGGCTTGTCGCGCGTGGTGGGCGACTGTCGGGAGCTGTCCTGTTCGGAGCGGGCGAAGACAGTCCCGCGCTCAGCGACGCAGTTGAACTGGGAAGTACCCTCCGGTGGGACGGCGTTCTGACGCCCACCACTGCGGGTGCGTCTCCTGCGGGTGGGGTCGTGGCGATGTCGGAAACAAAGGTCGTCTGCAACTGCTCGGGCGTTACCGAGGGGCAGATCTTGGCTGCCGTAAAGTCGGGCGCTCGGAATGTGGAAGCTGTGACTCGGGCAACCAGGGCCGGTAGCGGTTGTGGGGGCTGCAGACCGCAAATCCAGTCGCTTTTGGCCGATGGCCGCCAAGCTGGACCTCCCCTCAAGGAAAGTGCTTCCCCCGGAGGAAAACGACTGGCCTGGCTGCTTGGCGCAG
>JAQBTI010000217.1 GCA_027624995.1 Chloroflexota bacterium | reverse complement strand
CAAGCGACCGACGCCGGTCCTGGCCCTCCTGCCGGACAGCGACCCGGTCTCGGCCGAGGTACACCCGTACGACGGCCCACCGCCCGAGAATGCGAGGGAGCGCCTAGTCCTGGTACGGCCCTCTTCACCGACGGAGTTTTTCATAGGCACGCCGGTCGTCTTCGACCTGCCGGACTTCGAGCTGGACGGCGGCACGATACGCATGCGGGCGCTGGACGACCTGGCTGGCTGCGCCGCCATCGTTGAGGCACTGGAGCGGCTGGTCTCGGAGAGCGTCGATGCCAATGTGTACGCCGTCTTTACGCGGGCCGAAGAGGTCGGGCTCTTCGGCGCACGACTGGTAGCCTCGGAAGAGGCGCTTCCCAGGGATACGTTCGTAGTCTCCGTCGAGTCGAGCTCGGTCATACCGGGCGTGGCCCAGGGAGACGGACCCGTCATCCGGACCGGCGACGCGAGCTACACGTTCGACGCCCAGGCAGAGCATATCCTTCGCGCCGCGGACGCCCGGCTTAAAGAGAAAGACGGAGGTTTCAAGACTCAGCGGCAGCTAATGAGCGGCGGCACCTGCGAGGCGACGGCCTTCGCAGGCTTCGGGTACCAGACCACCGGCATCGCGTTCCCTCTGGGCAACTACCACAACGCCACCACGCGTATCCCGGACCCAGAGGGCGGAGTGGGCGCCGAGTACATCAAGCTGTCGGACTTCCTGGGCGGCGTGGACCTGATTGTTGAGGCCGCTAGAGGCGCCGCCGGCCTGGAGACCGCGCCGGGGCCAGGGAAGTTGGGTCAAGTCGCGGACGAAGTGAGGGCAAGGTTGGAGTCTACGGGCCAGCGGTAGAGCCGTCGGCCCCGGTCCGTTCGGCACCTTTGCCGGTTCGTGTGGACGATCGGCTACCTTACTGTCAGGAGCGTAGGGGGAAGTCCAAGTTGCGGAACGAAGTTACGGCCATCATAGAAAGGGATGGTGAATGGTATGGGGATTTGACCTCTGAAGACTTCGACTATTCAGGAGTTTGTGAGGGAGAGATAGAGCGGCTTCTGCCCAGGGACCAAACAATCCTGCAGGAGGAGAAGCCGGCCAATGTCAAGGATCTCACGCCCTGCAAGATTTCCCTTGACCTTAGGCTAGTGATATGGTGCCAGAGAGTCCTTCTTTCGAACTCTCTGATAGCGGTGAGCGATTGCTCGGGAAGATCTGGGCCTCGCACTTACGGAAGGGCTTGACACTGCAAGGTGCCGCGCCGAGGATTGATCGGCGGATATTGGCGTCAGACGGCGACGGACCATGATCCTATGGATAACTACATACAGCTATATAGACGGGTTCAATCCCTTAGGCAACAGGGCTCGCCCGATCAACAGTTGGAAGACGAACTGATTGAGAGCCCATTCTCCACGTCCTCACGCAGCGTGGGGTCCGCAATGGCCGCGATCTCCTGCTCCGTCAGGTCCGCGCCCAAGATGGGGGCCACCTCCGACTGATGCTGAAACGTGTCGCCACCGCCGCAGATGGAGTAACTGTACGCATCCACCTGGGTGCCTCTGAGCTCATCGATGCCTCGGTAGAAGACTTCGGCGTTGAGCCACGGCTGCTTGCTGCGGATATGGATATCGCCATCCGAATTGAAGATGATGCGCGGCATGGTGTTCATGTGTCCTCCTTGGATGGCGCGGCTGCGCCTATGGAATGGGACTCACCCAGCGCGTGACCTACCACCCCGAGTCATAGTGGATGAGGGCTTCGATGCCGACAATCAGCAATGGAGTTTGAGCCCCTTCCCGTCGCTTGACCAGCGAGATGACCAACTCATTCAGTCCCTGCTTGACTGGAGCGCCAGGATACATCAAGGCGCGCGGCCGCCACGACGACTCTTCCCCTTGCAGCTCCTGCCTGTTCAACCGCACCGCCACCATGTCGCCCGGAGCGCTGAATCCATCAATGCTCAAGCGCAGCCGCACCTCTTTCAGGGCGCCGTCACGTTGAGCTGCAGCCAGGTCGTCTCCCACGTAGAATGTGAACGTGCGTTGGTCGCCGGGCGCGCACAGGGCGGCTGGCAGCTGCAGCCAAGTGCTTTCCATCTCGCCAGAGTACTCCGGCCGATTGTCAACAGTTACCGCATAGCGCTTGTTCTTCCGGGCAATCAGCGCCGGATCTCCTACTTCTCTCAGCGCACGCAGCTCGTCGTCGGTGTACGGGTTCTCGGTGCCACGGAAACGTTGGCAGTCATAGTTGAACGTGTAGATGCAGCTCGCTCCCTGAGAATAGTAGCTCATCGCCGCAGCGCGCAGCATCTCGATCGTCGCGCTGCGGTAGATACCCGTGTCGAAGTGCGGCACATGCCCGTAGCCCATGGCGCTCCCCACCAGACCGCCGGCGATCTTGCATGATGTGCCGACCACAGCCTCCACGAAACCGCGCACGTCGGCGTTCATGTCGAGACGACCACCGGACATCGGGATGAACAGATCCCCCAGCTCCTCCTTGATCCACGTGCGGGCATCGAGGCCCTTGGCCTCGCACAGCTCGAAGGTCTGGTCGACGCGGATGGCGAGGGTGAGGGACTGGCACCTGCGCCGGGCGATATCGCTGACCAGCGCTCGCACCTTGCGCACGAAGTCGGTCATCAGCGGCATACCGAGCTGTGCTTCACCCAGCCTGAAATAGAACCCGCCCCGCAGAAAATCGAGCTCCAGACCATCGACGTCGTACTTGCTCAACGTTTCCTCGATGATCGCCAGCTGCCGCTCCCGCACCTCCTCCCTCGCGTAGTTGAAGGCCCAGGTGAAGTCGTTTTCGAGCATGCCTCCCTTCTCGCCAGGATAGGGCGAGCCGATCAGCAACTCCGGATGCGCCTTCTTGAAGCTGCCATGCCAGAAGGCGCCTCCCGGAAAATCGTCGTGGCTGTCGTTCATGCGCAGGCTCGCCCAGAATCGCATCCCCAGTTCGTGCGCGCGTTTGGGCAGGAGCACCATGGGATCCATGCCCAATTTGAGCAGCATTTGCGTATTCTCGACGTCGACTCGCCCCAAGGCATTATTGCCTGGGTGCGACGCGTCGACCATACCCTCGATCTCCTCGTCGGTCATATCTGCACCCAAGATGGGGGCAACGTCGGATTGGTGACGGTAGACGTCGCCGCCGCCATTAATGGAATAGCTGTATACATCAACCGGAGTGCCAGCCAGTTCGTTGAGCCCCCGATAGAACTCGTTCGCGTTGATCCACGGTTGCTTGCTGCGGATATGGATGTCGCCATCCGAATTAAAAATTAGACGCGGAAAGGTTTCTGCCATCGGCGCGCCGGTAGCATCGCGTGGCTCTGGCACTGTGCCTGTTGTCACCGTGGGTTTCATTTATGTTCTCCTTTCCATAATCGCATGGGCAACACATGGTAGCCTATCTTCAGGCACAGCTCCACATGCGTAGCGGTAAATCCAGATCTTCTGGACGGCTACGTAATGCGAGAATGAGACCATAAAAATTGAGATGGGTCGAAAACTCAGCTTTCAACAGCTTAGCCAGTTGCGGTCGGAGCTAAACCCTGACTGGATGAGGCCAGCGTGGTCGGACACCCAAAGTTCACAGGATCCAAAGAGCCAACGCGAGATTTACTTCGCCAACCTTGCCGTGGACGATTGGAACCGAGACCAACAAACCGATTTTCGCATGTGCGGGAGGCCCGAAAGCGATAGCAGTACCGAAGAGTCTCATGATTTCGACTATGGAGACAGCGCGGGACGGGTTATCGCAGTCGAAGTCACCCGCTTGCTTGAACCTTCCGGCAAGAATGTCACCTCGCACCCCAGACCAATTAACGACCTTTTGAAGTTTTGGGAGGCAGTGTCATCCAGCCTTCAAGGCAATCTTCAGGGCGAATTCTGCATAAGCTCCCCGTTTCTCCCGGCAGGGCTGAAGCAAGGTAGACGTCAGCAACTCATAGACGAATGTCGTCAGGAGATCGAGAGCACGGTGACGAAGCTAAACTCAGGAAGTTCCATAGCCCTTACGAAGCCTGAAGAGGTGCGTGGAGCGGTATTGTATAAACTCCTAGACGCTGGTTCAGGTATCACCGTCTCGTTCAGGGGACCGTCAGGCCCGCTTCAAGGGGCAGACAAGGTCGTGGATTGCGTTTGCGCTACGACACTTCCCGAGAAGAATCGCAGTCTTGGGAAGGCTAAGGCCAAAAACAAAACCAGACTAGTGGTGATCTCCCTCGATTATCCTCTGCCGGACTTTTCAAGACTGTCCGCCGGGCTCATGAAAGCGGCCAAAAGTTGCCCGAACATTGACCACATCTACTTAGTTGATGCTTGGGATGGGTTTCCCACGGTGGAGGTACGTCGCATCACATGACGATCGGCACTGCAGGCTAGTCAGAAAGCCGGTGCCGGTCGTTCCTTCACGAGGTCCAAAAGTGCGTTGGGCGGCGCTAGGCTTCATCCCTTTTCGCGACTCCACCACTAGAGTCAAGGACGCTGTCACCGGTCGGATCCGTGCACGAGGTCACGTCAATAGGTGTGTAAACGACATCAGGCGGCGACCTCCTCAACGATAGCCTCGATGG
>JAQBTI010000216.1 GCA_027624995.1 Chloroflexota bacterium | reverse complement strand
CAGGGACGTTACGAAACGAACTTTTGTCAGAGAGCTTTTTAGGTTGGCTAGTCGTGGCTTTATAAGGTTCACCAAGAATGGCACGTCACCAAAGGGCGCATGGGTAGTGGAATTGGATTTCGGCGCGATTGCTAAGTATCAGGTCTACTAGCCCAGCTTTTGGTTCAGCCACCCGACTTTTGGTTCAGAGGGGACTTTTGGTGCAAAGCCGTGCAAGAGGGAAGGGAGGGGTAGATCATGCCTTACGAAATAGGTGACCGGGTAGTCGTCAAGTTACCAACGGACTGGAAAGTGCGCGACCTCAAAGGTAAGGTCGAAGGCCTGGGAACGATGGTAGAAAAGCCAGGTGGCGTAGTCTATAACGTCCAATTGGATGAACCTACGGAGGGAACGGACGGCCAAACGTACAACACGGTCACCTATCTCTCAGAAGATGCTCTAAGCCCGGCAAACGAGTAACCGTCCGTAGCGCGTTCAAATTAGGACACTACCGCCGTTCAGTAGCCCTATTCTACTCCCGCCAGCCAACACCCTGAATTGTGGTTCAGAATGAGGATTCGTGGTTCAATAGGGATTCGTGGTGCAAAGCCGGGCTGAGTCATTGTCTTTCTCCTACTGAGGCCCACTTGTGGGTTAAGTCGATTTCTTGATTGTTCGTTCTTGTCACCGTCCTTGTTAACTCCCTAACCTGGTGGCCGGGAGAGACATGTACCGGTCCGTCTCAAATAGGGCCACCAAGCTGAACAGCCTACGTTGGGATCGGCAATACCTATGGCGACCAAGCGGTTCAGGGTCGCCATAGGTTCCTAGTCCGCTTCGGGTACGGGCACCAACTTTCCGCCCTCTTGATGCGATTTTAGGAACCCCAATATGATCTGCAGGGTCTTGCGGGCCTCCCGGCCGGAGGATACACCCTCGCCGCCTCTCTCGATCAGACCGATCATCTCATGATAGGCGGCCACGATGCGCTGGACCTGAAACGGGCGAGCTATCAGGTTGCGGCGCTGTACCCCGCCGACCTCGACGTTTCCGGTCATCACGTAGGCAGACTCTTCATGGGCATCTACATGGACCTGGCCCTTGGGCCCCGAGATTTGCAGCCAGGTGCCGGGGAACGTCCCCCCCGTACCGCAATACAACGCACGGATGCCGTTCGCGAACTGAATGAAGCCGCTCGCGCCAGGCTCGCCGTCCTGGTCGTCGATTCCGCTGCCCCGGTATCGGTCCCAGGACTCGAACCCTTCTTCCACCACCGCGGAAACCTTTACCGGGTCTGACTCGGCGAAGAAACAGATGGCGTCGATCACGTGAGTCCCGTCGCGGAAGAGCATCTTACGGCCAGCGAGTGTGGCGACGATCGTGCCGACTGGGCCGATGGCGCCGGAGCGGACCGCCTCGCGGACCTCGTGGTAGAAGGCGGTCCACCTTTTGGTGTGGTCCACTGTCAGCACAACGCCGTTTGAATCGCACGCCTCGATAATGCGGTCCGCGTCCGAAAGACTCGTTGCGATCGGCTTCTCGCACAGGATACCCTTCACGCCGGTGCCGGCGGCATGGACGGCGACGTCTGCGTGAAGATGGTCAGGCGTTGCGACGGTGAGGATGTCGATGTCCTCGCTTCGTAGCATCTCCTTGTAGTCTGAATAGAGCCTGAGGTCCGGCCACTTGCTGCTCCAAGCCCGCTTGAAGCGCTCGGTCCGCTTTGGGTCGAGGTCGCAGATGCCAACCACCTCGACGTTCGGCATGAGCGCAAGTGAGGCTGCGTGGCCCGCAACGACCGTGTTGCGGACGGGGATGGACGGGTCGTCCCGAAGCGAATGGACCTCGCTGCTGTATGCCACGTGCTGGCCCGCACCTACGATGCCGACGCGATAAGTCCGAGCGGCCATGGGGGTCTGCTCCTGCTTCAGAGCAATAGGCATATATTTCCCTCCTCTACATTGTTGTCGGGGAGCTGTGATATGGGACTCTTCCGAATGATATGAGGAGAGACGATGGTCTTGCAACTCGATCTCGACGCTGTCCTCTAGTTAGACGGTGCCGACCGAATGAGCCCTCACCGATCCACGCCCTGAACACCCCTCCCCATGTGTTGCGACATGCACGTGCATCGCTTATGCTCCTTGCCGGTAGCCGTATCAGGCCCTGGAGCACAACCAGCGCAGGCGGTAGAATAGGGGCGCGGAGGGGTGGCCGAGCGGCTTAAGGCGCCTGTCTTGAAAACAGGTATGGGAGCAATCTCATCGCGGGTTCGAATCCCGCCCCTTCCGCCAATATAAGGATGGGTATATGAAGGTCCACGAATATCAGGCTAAAGAGCTACTCGCGAGCTATGGCATACCGGTGCCAAAAGGCGGCGTTGCGTCAACTCCCGCTGAAGCGCGCCTCGCCGCCGAGCAGGTCGGCGGCCGGCTGGTCGTAAAGGCCCAGGTGCACGCGGGAGGACGGGGCAAGGCGGGCGGTATCAAGCTGGTCTCGTCGCCGGACGAGGCCGAGGAAGCGGCCCGGTCCTTGCTTGGGACCCGACTCGTCACGTATCAGACCGGACCGGAGGGCGCGCCTATCGAACGAGTCCTGGTGGAAGAGGCGGTGGACAATGCCAGGGAGCTATACCTTGGCATGGTCATCGACGGGTCCGCAGGGGGGGTCGTGGCCATCGCCAGCGAGGCGGGCGGCGTCGACATCGAAGAGGTGGCGTCCTCCACGCCCGAGAAGATCCTACGAGTACCTATCGACCCGATGCTCGGGCTCCAGGGCTACCAGGGCCGCAAGATCGCCTACAGCCTGAATCTCGAGCCCGGACTCGTCCGCCCGGTCGTGTCGCTGGTCGACGGCCTGTATAAGGCATTCGAGGCCCTGGACTGCTCGCTGGTGGAGATCAATCCTCTCGTTGTGACGACCGATGGCCGGGTCCTGGCAGTCGACGCCAAGGTGAACTTGGACGACGATGCCCTCTTCAAGCATCGCGAGCTTGCCGACCTTCGGGACGAGGGTCAGGAGGACCCGCGGGAGGTTGAGGCCAGCAACGCCGGAGTCAGCTACGTAAAGCTGGACGGCAACATCGGCTGTATCGTCAATGGTGCGGGACTGGCAATGGCGACGATGGATGTCGTAGGTGCAGCGGGGGCGATGCCGGCCAATTTCCTCGACGTTGGGGGCGGCGCGGATGAGGCGAAGGTCGCCAAGGCTTTGAGTATCATCCTCTCCGACGACAGCGTGGAGACGGTGCTTGTAAATATTTTCGGGGGTATTCTTCGGTGTGACGTTGCCGCCAGGGGTCTCGTGATGGCGGCGGAGGCTATGCCGGACGCCGCGCGGCCGATGGTGGTCCGGATGCTCGGCACTAACGCCGAAGAAGGGCGCCGGATACTTTCTGAGTCCGGACTCGATGTTCGACTCGTCGACGACCTGATCGCGGCGGCCGAAGCCATAAAGAAGTCGAGCTAACGTCGTGCCGAGAGGAAAGAACTAGATGAGCATCCTGGTGGGTGAGAATACAAGACTCCTCGTGCAGGGGATTACCGGCAGGGAGGGCGGCTTCCACGCTCGGCGCTGTATCGAGTACGGGACCAACATCGTGGCGGGCGTGACCCCGGGCAAGGGGGGCGAGAAGTTTGACGATGCCGTCCCGGTCTTCAACTCGGTCGAGCAGGCAGTCGCCGAGACCGGAGCGAACGCTTCCATGATCTTCGTCCCGCCGCCGTTCGCGGCTGATGCCATCGTCGAGTCAGTAGACGCCGGGATCGATGTCGTTGCGTGCATCACCGAGGGCATTCCCGTGCTCGACACCGTCAAGGTGGTCCGGTATCTCCGAGACAAGGACGTTACGCTGATCGGCCCCAACTGCCCGGGAATCATCTCGCCGGGCGCCAGGTTTAAGATGGGAATCATGCCTGGCCACATCCACCTGCCGGGCCGCGTCGGCGTTGTCTCGCGCAGCGGGACGCTGACCTACGAGGCGGTCGGCCAGCTCACCGGGCTCGGTATCGGCCAGTCCACATGCGTGGGTATCGGGGGTGACCCCGTAAGCGGGACCACCTTTGTAGACATCCTGGCGATGTTCGAGGATGACCCTGACACCGATGCCGTTGTGTTAATCGGAGAGATCGGAGGCAGCCGGGAGCAGGAGGCCGCGGAGTACATCAGGTCCGACTTCACAAAGCCGGTGGCGGCGTTGATCGTCGGACAGAGCGCTCCTCCGGGTCGGCGGATGGGCCATGCCGGGGCAATCATAACCGCGGCCGCGCCGACGAGAAGACCAAGGCCCTGGCCGCGGCTGGTGTCACCATCATTCCGTCCCCCGGAGCGATCGGCACGACCGTGAAGGAGTTGGTAGCTGATTGAGCCGCTCTGCGAGGACCGCTCCGTCGGGCAAATGCGTAGAAAAGATGCCGCACGACAAGAAGTGTGCTAGACTATTTCTGACTCCGCTATCAGTAAAGGCAAGATCGTTCCGCTTCTGCGCTTCTCCAGCTTCAGCTTACGACTCGCATACGATGCTGCCCTTGATGAGGAGATCCAATACACAAGGAGCACTGCATGAACATCTATGTAGGCAACCTATCGTTCGAAGAGTCGGAATCTAGCCTG
>JAQBTI010000215.1 GCA_027624995.1 Chloroflexota bacterium | reverse complement strand
CTGACGACGACGTTCTCTCAGCTGCAGCGGCGTCGGTGCTCTTCCTAGGCGCGAACCCCGATTCCGGGACGATCTCGGCGATGGAGATCGTGAGTCTGGTCAATTCCGGCGACCGGACGTACGTCCCCGGCCCCGAGCCGATGGACCTGCTTAGGTTCGGCCTGCCGTTGGGCGCGCTTGGTCTGCAACTTGAGACATCGCTGATCGGAGCCGACCACATTCAGGTTGATCGCGGATTCGCGCTGCTCGGCAACGTACCTCCGGGACGGCACGAGGTGATGTACACCTACCAGTTTCCGTATACGGGTTCAACGGCGTTTTTCGAAAGGTCGTTCCGCTATGGAGCCGAGCACCTGCGAGTGCTCACACCGGTCGACGCGATGGGGCTTACCAGCGACTCCCTGGGGAATGCACAGGTCGTCACGGTAGGCGAGACTCAGTATAGGCTGCTGGAGGCGACCGACCTGTCACGCGGGACGCCGGTCTCGGTGGAGTTGTTGGACCTCCCGAGGCCCGGGGCCGGCGCCAGCCGATGGGACGACGTCCGATTCGAGTACGCAGCCCCGGTCAGCCTAGGGTTGTTGATGGTGCTCCTAGCGGGATACGCTCTCTGGCGCCGCATTGGCGAACGCCAGGAAGCGCCGGAAGGGGGACCCCTTCCTGACGTTCCTCTATCAGCGGAGTAAGAGACGAGTACTGGAGGGACCTCAGTGTAAGTCGACCTGGACGTAAGAGCCGCCCTATGAAGTCCACCGGGAAACTAACTGTTCGATCCTTACCATTCGCATTGGCGCTGGTGCTGCTGGCGGCCGGCACCGCACTTGCGGAGCAAATTAGGGTCCCACACATCGAGTGGACATATGGTCGCTCCAATGACGATCACCGTGCCGGAGGACGATGTCCGGTGGGCGACCTCAGACGGCGAGCCGATTTCCGCTGTCAGGTCAGACGTGATCGGCACCTTCTTCATAAAAGACGGAGCGTTATCGACCCGGCCAGGGGGAACGGCCACCTGGGGGAACACACCGGTCGGTCTCGCCGGAAACGACCGCTGGAATCTGACGAATGGCAACATCACAACTGGCGCCGGCGCCAGTCTGACCCCAGCCGGGGACAACTATACATAAAAGCCTCGACGCTCCAGATTTCGACACGGCCAATCCTGAGAACACACCCTTGTCCAGCGTCACCGTGCCTGGTAACTTCGCTGTGATAGGCGGCGCCGGCTTGCGATGTTCCTTGCCACTTACCGCAGCGGCCACAGCGACCGCCAACTTTGACTACCACATTCAGGACGTCTGGCAGGGAACGGATGCTCCGACAGATTCACGCCGGCGGGGCCGTCTTGCCGCCGCACATCGCCTCCACGGTCATGGAGAGTTACGCGTCCAGAGGCGTCGACTCGAAGGCAAACCTGGTCTGGGAGCTCACCGTCAGAGAGATCGAGATTCTGGATTTGATTCGGCAGGGCCTGCGGAACGTCAATATCGCAGAGCATCTGGCGATTTCATCCCGTACGGTAGAGTCTCACGTCAGCAGCATCATCTCAAAGTTGGGAGCGAGGAGTCGGACAGATGCCGTTCGCGTTGCCGAAGAAAGAGGCCTGATCAAATGAACACCGGCACCTGACTCTCAAGCCGTCGGTACGCGATCCCGCCCCCGCCCCTCGCTCAGCACCTGAGGACCAAACAAAGGGACCTTTTTTCGCCCAGGTGGACGGGGTCAGTTGCTTCCCGGACGGGGAGACGTGGGTATGAGCAAGGCCTGTCGACCGTCCCTCTGGGTGCGAATGATCGTATCGGACCTGATACCGAACTGGTCGGATATGTCTTGCTGTGATCGCGCCGTATCGTAGAGCGCGAAGTGTCTGTCGGTTGGGAGAGTGCAGCCTCCGTGACATTGGGTCACTTCGTCCCAGTCCGGGACATCTGAATCGACATCGACTCGCAAGCGGGCCGCTCCTGTCCACTCCGAGTAGTCAAGTCGGAGCACGTACACACCGGGAGTCAGATCGATAGGCTTAAAAGTTCCAGCATTCGTGCCAGCTGTGAACATCGCTCTTGAATCAATCCGGCCCGCTTCAGAACGTGACTCCAAAGTGGTAGAAACCTCGGATATCGCATTGCCGTAAGCATCGAAAGCCAAGGCGCTTACCTTGGCCTGTTCCATAGGTCTCAGCTTCAGTCGGTCAGGCTCCAAAGCGATCGAGTCGATCGGTCCGGCCAGAACCGTTACTGCTGCCGTCGCGCTCCTGCTGACACCGTCGTGGGCTGTCTGCACCCTCACGCCTTCAACAAAGCTTCCCGCCACCGTCCCGGCCGTAAAGGTTCCATCTTCAGTGATGGCTCCTGCCGTGGAGCTTCAACCACGATTCTGGCGCCTCCTAATGCGGCCGACCTCAACGTGGTCGTGGACGGTGGAGGCATCGGAATCGGCGGCGGCGGCCAATCGTTCACGGTGGTCTACAACGGTCCCACTCCGCCTCTCATAGCCGACGTATCCGTCGAAAAGACATCCATGCCGGAATCTGTGGGACCAGGCGATGAATTGACATGCGTGATCACCGTCACGAACAACGGCCCCGATTCGGCTCCAGCGGTCGTTGTCGAGGACGTGCTCCCGGCGGGACTCACTTTCCAGTCGACGACAACGACTCAAGGAAGCTGTGTCGCGACTCCATCCAAGGTGACCTGTGACATGGGAGCGTTGATCGCCGGGCGCAAGCCGAAGTAACCATGCTCTTTACGGTTGGCTCAGTGAACAACACGGTGAGTGTGTCGACCGAAGCGATTGACTTGGTGTCTGCCAACGACACCGCGAGAGGTATGAGGTGGATCCCATCAGTTGGACAACTTTGGGGTTCCGCTAAGCGAGAGTCCCGCCTCCTGGATTGCCTTACCTGATCGATAAACTTCCGCTGGTGTCCGGTACTTCAGGGCCTGGTGCGGCCGTTGCTCATTGTAGCGCCACAGATAAGTCCCGATGCCCACTCGGGCCTCCGGGACATGAGGGTAGGCCTTCAGATAGACCTCCTCGTACTTGAGGCTCCGCCAAAGCCGCTCCACGAAGATGTTGTCCATGAAGCGGCCCTTGCCATCCTGGCTGATCTGGACGCCGTGCTGCTTCAGCAGCCCCGTGAACGCCTCGCCTGTGAACTGCGAGCCCTGGTCCGTGTTGAATATCTCAGGCCTGCCCTTGCTCAGCGCCTCCTCCAGGGCATCAACGCAGAATGCGCTGTCCATGGTGTTCGAGAGGCGCCAGGCCAGCACGCACCGGCTGTGCCAGTCCATGACCGCCACCAGGTAGAGGAACCCCTTGGCCATGGGGATGTACGTGATGTCCGCCGCCCACACCTGGTCCGGCCTGGTGATGGCCATGCCCCGCAGCAGGTACGGGTGTTTGGGCGCTGCCGGCGAGGCCTTGCTGGTTCGCGGCCGCTGGTAGATGGCCTCCAGCCCCATCACCCGCATGAGCCGCCGCACGCGCTTGCGATTGACACCGTGGCCCTGGGTCTGGAGCCACGCCCGCATCCTGCGTGAGCCGTAGTACGGCGTCTCCAGGTATTGGCGGTCCATGGCCACCATGAGTTCCAGGGCAGTCTGGGGTGTGGGCTTACGCCGGTAGTAGACCGAGGAGCGACTGATGTCTAGCAGCTTGCACTGCCGCACCACGGACAGCCGCCGGTTGGAGCGCTCCACCAGGCTGCGGCGGCGCTCCCTGCTCATTGCACCAACCTCTCGGACAAAAAATCCTTCTCCACCTTCAGTTGCCCGATCTGTCGGTAGAGCCGGTCCACTAGGGCGTCGGCCTGCTGCTCTTTCTTGCGCGGGGCCTCTTCGAAGACCCCCGTCGCCCCTTCTAGGAGCTTCTTCTTCCAGATGTGTATCTGAGCGGGGTGCACCCCGAACCGGCTGGCCAGCTCGGCCACCGTGGCTTCACCCTTCACCGCCGCTATGGCCACCTTGGCCTTGAACGTCGCGCCGTGTTTCCGTCGCTGCTCTGTCATCATACCCTCCTAGCAATTCTGTCTAGTCTAGGGGGCTGGACGCTCGCTTAACCACCTGTCCGACTTTCGGGGTCCACCTCAGACCTCACCTTCCATAAACCTTTGCCACGCCCACGCGACCCGGGTTATTGCAACAAGTCGTACATGCCAAGGTCGTACAGGAAAGGCTCGAGCACAGTTCCATCGCGATCACGATGGATATATACTCTCACGTGACTCTGGATCTCCAGGACGAGGCGGCGGAGAAGTTCGGGGAGGCGTTGAAATGAAAGAAAGCCGCATCAGATCACGACACCTCCGAGAAGCCTGATGTTTGACTTTACGTTTGACCTTTTGACAATTCGAGGACAGACTGAGACACGTTCTTAGTCTATAGGCTGTATGGGAGCGGATGGGTCCCGGTGGGCTTTGCGGACTTCAAATCCGTTGGCCCCGGCCCTTCGGTCGGGGCGGTGGGTTCGACTCCCTCGCGCTCCCGCCAGCATGTCAGCTGTGGTTGTAGACTGCTTCAGGGCAATGTTGCCACGACTCGACCGGCCTGTTTTCAACGAGGTACCCTCAAAAAGTGTGTAAATAATCAGGCGGTGTAACCTACCTCTGCGCAAACGGGCT
>JAQBTI010000214.1 GCA_027624995.1 Chloroflexota bacterium | reverse complement strand
TCCCACCGTCCAGGCCGACGCCTTCTGGGTACTCGAAGTCTACCGGCGCGGCCCCGTAGGCGTGGAGGAAGGTCGGAGGGGCTATGATTCCGCCGTGGCGGCTCTTTCGGGCCGCAGCCTCGTCGGAGTAGACCGGGTTGGGGTCGCCGATGGCCTGAGCGAACCTTATGATTTCGCCCTTCTCCACCTCCCAGGTTACGGGCTCGGACTCGGAGCCGATGGCGGCCCGCATCTCCGGCGTTAGCTCGATGCCCGGTGACATTGCGCCTTACCTCCCCTCGAAGGAGGGCGCTCGCTTCTCGACGAAGGCGCGGATGCCCTCGAGGCCGTCGCGTGAATGTGACAGCCCCTTCTGGATGGAGGAACCGAACTGGGCCAGCTCCGGAGATATCGTGGACGCGGCCTTGCGCAACAGGGCCTTGGCGGCGGGCAACAGTCGCGGGGGTAGACTTGCCAGGTGGTCTGCTATCTCCAGAGCGGTGTCCATCACCTGTTCCGTGGGTACGACACGGTTGATCAGCCCCATCTCCAGGGCGCGTTGGGCGGAGATGTCCAACCCGTAGACGATCTCCGCGGCGGCGGTCGGGGACAGGTGCAGCGTCTGCAGGTACTCCCAGCCGACGGGGTAGCCCAGTTTGGCCTGCCCCATGCGCATCTTGGCATCCTCGGCCATCACGACGATCTCGCAGGTCTCCACCGCCATGTTCATGCCGCCGCCTACGGCCCAGCCGTTTACGGCGCCGATGAGTGGCTTGGGCAGGTCGTCGGGATGGAAGACGTCGCCGAACCGTGGGTCGACCCGCGGGTCGAAGAAGTCGTCCCCTCCGCCCCCTTTTGACGCGGCTTCCTTGAGGTCGAGGCCCGCGCAGAAGAACCTGCCCGTGCCGGTAACTATTCCGACGCGAACGTTGGGGTCGTCGCGAAATCTCTCATGGGACTCCACGAGGCCGGTGACTAGTTCGTGGCCCAGGGCATTCCCTCTCTCGGGCCGGTTCATCGTGATGATTGCGATAGGTCCGCGGACCTCATAGTCGACGAACGGCATCGGCTCCTCCTTCACGAGATGCGACTGAGCGCATTAAACCGCGTCCTTGGGCAAATCGCAAGAGGGGCGGCGGAGGGAGGTCTCCCCCTGACGGGGGGCGGACTGAGGAGGGGCCGAGGCCTGTTACGGAAGCCGCTGCTCGCCGAGAATGGACTCGTAGGAGTACGCGCGGAAGCTGTTGCGCA
Source organism: Chloroflexota bacterium (assembly GCA_027624995.1). Taxonomy (GTDB): domain Bacteria; phylum Chloroflexota; class Dehalococcoidia; order Lucifugimonadales; family CATQGZ01; genus CATQGZ01. Next base: position 3,422 of record JAQBTI010000214.1, on the reverse strand, counting down.
TCGTTGGGCTCCTGACCTCGGCCTTCCAGACCTCGTTCCCATCACCGTCCACCTCGGCGATCACGCGCGGCGGGTCGGAGGTGTAGGACTCGGTGTTGATTATGGTGTTGCCGTTCTTCATGCGGAAGGCGCCGCCCCGCCCGCTGGCGTACAGGTCGGGCGTATGCCGGTACTCCCACACCTTGATCGCACCCAGGTCGTAGGTGTTGAGCGCCAACTCGATCGCCCTGGTGTACTGCCCGCCCTCCTCTTCGGGGCGGCCGTTCCCGTTGTCGTAGACCAAGATGCTCCCGTTGCGCAACTCCGAGGCGGTATGCTGCCCGTAGAACCTGTCCGCTGAACTCTCGAAGAAGTAGTCCGTGTCAGGTCCGCCGAGCTGCCATTCGATCGACCCGCCATCCGGGGATATGGAGATGACCTGGTTCCAGTTGGCCAGGGAGACGATGTAGTTGCCTCTGACGCCCATGGCGAGCGAGTTCGCCCGCTGCCAGGCGATCGGCTGGCGGTCGGCGTTCCATCGGACCCGCTGATCCAGCGAAAAGTGGTCGAGCGCGTTCCAGACCTCCCGCGTCGTGTTATTTGTCTGGTCCCAAATCCGGATCGAGTCGACAAGGACTTCCGTCTCGGGTCCGCCCCCGTTTTTCGTGTCGTCTATCGTGATCGCCTCGTGCGCCAGGTAGACGACCTCTGTGTCAGAGAGTATGAGAAAGTCGCGGTTAACCGACTTGTCGATCGGGTTGGCCGCGAGACGGCGTACGAACTCACCCAGAGGCGTGATTTCATTGAGGCAGCAGTTGAAACGTCTTCCGAGCGGCCCGCCCTCCAGGAAGACCAGGTTGAAGTTGGGCTTCTGGCGGACGGTACGAGCGCTGACCGGCATCTCTGGCAAAGTCGGCACATGGAGGTAGTACCAGACCACGACCGAGTCCTCGTCAAGCGCCACGTAGTAGCTGTCGGGGTTGTCTTCAAGATCGAATAGCACGAGGCCGGTAGGCCTGCCGGTGACCGTGAGCTCCATGCGGGCGAGGGCCTCCGGCAACGCTCCCGTAGTGAAAGAGCCACCGACGCCTTTGGAGACCTCGCCATCGATGTCGATGGCAAAGGCCTTGTAGGAGTAGGTGGTGGAGGGCTTGAGCCTGACGACCGGCACGGTGTGCTCGGTGGCCTCGGACTCTGTGGTCCGGGTCCGGAAGGTCCCGGCTTCCGCGTTTTCATATTCGACGTAGACGCGCGCGGGCCGGTCCAACGAGACGCTGACCTCCGCGATGAGTGCGTTGTCCGCTCGGATATCGGCCGAGGTGCGGGTGACGCGCGGCTGGGGAGCGGGCTCGGCGGTAGGGGTGACCTGGGCCTCGACGGTGGCCTGGACGACCGCAACGAGGGTTGCTTGGACGTCGACTGGGGGCTCGTCGTCGCCGCACGCCGCCAGGACAATCATGAGGATAGGCAGCGTCGCTGCCAGCACCAAACGTGGGAACACGCATATCCTCCTGGACCCCCAAACCGTGACCTGAGGCGCATCGTGTCCCACGAGTAGGAGTGTAGACCCATGTAGCTGAGGTGTCAACGCGTTTTGGGAGCGGGTGCACGGCGAGGAGCGATCGTCTGATGCACGGTTTGCCCCTTCTGTTACAATCTGCCCCCAGACGAATCGGACGAAGCTCCGACTAGGAGGCCATACGGTATGAACTTCGAGTTTGTGGTGCTGCGGATAGGCCACATATTGTCGGGCGTAGTGTGGGCTGGATCGGCCATTTTTCTCGCCGCCATTCTGGAGCCCCGACTCCGAACCCTGGGGCCAGAGGTTCAAGGCCGCGTAATGGCTGCACTGGCGCCGGTCTTGGGCCCGGTGCTTGGCACGAGTGCGCTCCTGACCATTGCATTTGGGCTAACGCTCGTTATCAGACTGAAGAGGTTCGACAACCTTCTCGACACGAATTGGGGACTGGCCATCTCGGTTGGATTCGTCGCGTCGATCCTGGCCTTCGCGAGCGGGATCATAACGATGATAACGTCGAGGAAGCTAATCGGGATGGGAGAGAGCATCGTAGGCCGCCCGCCGACGCCGGAAGAGGTGGGACGGATAGGACAACTGGCAACGAGGGCGACCCTTTTGGGGCGAGCGACGGCGGTGCTGGTCGTGATCGCGGTCGGTGCAATGGCCTCTGCGCGGTATGTGGGCTAAGTCTCCGGAAAGCACCGCGCCGAATCCCAATATCCCGTTCTACGCTGTGGCCTTTGCCCGATCACTTGCGTGAGGCACGCCGGACGAACTCAGCAGCTCTCGAATCTCAGCCAGCAGGTTCTCCGGGGGCCGGACGGATGGTGGCCGGGGCGGTCCTGCCTTCAGGCCCACGGCCTCCATCGCAGCCTTGATGAACGGCCCCTCACCGCCGGTGACAGCCTCTACCTTGCCGGTCCAGGCACCCCAAGGCTTCTGGAAGGCCGCCAGCACGTCTTCGATTGCTGCATAGTCGCCACCCTCAAGCAAGTCCCAGATTCGGAGGGGGTATTCGGGCCAGAATCCCCCGACGTGTGTAATAAATCCTCTGGCGCCCAGACCGTGGGCCTCCGCGAAGCGACCCGAATTATCGATGATAACGAGGTCGTCGCGGAGGGCGGCTATCCCTTGCCGGTACTCCTCGTCAGTGGGGGAGGCCCACTTCAGGCCGCGTACCGTGGGGATGTCGGCAAGCTGTCTCAGCAGGTCCAGGCTCATATTCAGGCCTTCCCAATACGTGTGATAGACCAGGATGGAGACATCGGACGCCTCGGCGACCATCTGGAACAGGCGGAGCGCATCCCCTTCGGTTTGCGGGTAGTAATAAGGTGGGCCCAGTTGAGCTCCCTGTAGTCCAACCTTAGAGGCGTGGCGGGCCAGGTCCAGTATGATTCGCATGTCGGTGTGCTGGATGCTGGCTAGCACCGGCACCTCTCCTTGAGCCGCATCGACGGATGCCTCCATGGCGGCCTTGCGCTCGTCGGCGTTCAACGTCGGATGCTCCCCGCCTGCCGCCGCGACGAGCAGCGCACCCCGGCCGGTGCGGATTCCATTGTCGATCATGTAGCGAACGTTTTCCTGGAGCGCGTCCAAATCCAGAGAGTGGTCCTCCTTGAACGGCGTCGCCACGGCCACCATGGGCCCCATCAGCCATTCGCGGATTCGTTCAGCCTCCATATCAGCCTCCCTGTGGAATTGTTGATGCCGATGGTGGTCAGACTCGGGCGAACTTCCTGACGGGACCGACGCCGGTGGTGTACATATCGCCCCGGGAATCGATGCAGAGGCCGTGGCCGCCGTCTCCCCACTTCCCCATGCTTTCGCCGTCGAGGGTGAAGAGGGCCACGCCCTCCCAGGTCGCGACCTGGAGGACGCCTTCGGCATCTATGACCGCCTTATTGGGGTGTGGCACCGCCCACTG
>JAQBTI010000213.1 GCA_027624995.1 Chloroflexota bacterium | reverse complement strand
CGATGCGAACTCTGAGCGAGTCCGCTCCGTGCTCGCTCTCAACCAGGATATCCAACGAATCGTAGGGACCGGGTCCGCTGAGCACCACCTGGAACTCTCCGTTGACGTCGGGCGTAAGGGTGTTCAAGACCTCGGCGATGCCGGATGGGAAGACGTTGATCCCTCGGACGTGGAGCATGTCGTCGGAGCGGCCGGCGACCCGGAAGCGGAAACCCGTCCTGCCGCAAGGGCAGGGCCCCGTGCCCAAGACGCCGATCAGGTCCCTGGTCCTGTACCGGACCAGCGGCTGGGCCTCCCGGTCGAGGTTGGTCAACACCAGCTCGCCCGACGCGCCCGGCTCTATCGGTAGCACGTCGCCGGAGGACGGGTCGATGAGCTCTGGCAGGACCGCGCCCTGGCCGAGGAAGTGAAGCTCTTCTGCCTCGTCGCACACGGAGGCGAAGTTGCAGAGCACCTCGGCCATTCCGTAGTTGGCGTTTCTCGCCTTGAACCCCCAGGTCTCCTCCATGCGGGCCCTGAATCCGGGATCTTCGAGCCCCGGCTCGCCTCCGAATAGTCCCAGCTTTAGACCCAACTCGGGCGGCTCGATATCCATCTCATCTCTCACGACATCGGCTAGGCGGCTCGGATAGGATGGGGTGCATGAGATTGCGTCGACCCCGACCTCTTGTATCGTCCTCACGAGCTGGCGCGAGTTGCCCACTCCGAAGGGGATTACGCCTGCTCCGGTCCTGGCGAGGTTTCGGTGATCGGTGAAGCCGCCCATCCACAGCGAGTAGTTGAGACAGTGGACCACGGTGTGGTGCGGACGGAGCCCGGCCGCCCAGAACGCCCTTGCGCCGCACTCGTTGGTCTGCTCCATGTCCCTATCGGTCAGGACGGCGTAGATGAACTTTCCGGTGGAACCGGAGCTTCTGTGGACGGTCGTCACTGACTCGCGGGAGGCCGCCAGGTAGTCACCGAACGGCGGCTCGCGTTCCTGAGACTCCCGCAGCTCCGCTTTCGTGGTGAAGGGCAGGCCCGAAAGGTCCTCGGGACCTCTGACGTCGCGCGGAGACAGCCCGGCCTCGGTTAGCTTGCTTCGATAGAAGGGGCTCTCGGAGTAGACGTAGTCGAGCTGTCGGGCGAGCTTCTCGCGCTCCATGGCGGCCTGTTCGGCCTCGCTCATGGTCTCGACATCGGCGTTCCAAATGGTCCGGTTCATCGCCGGCCCTTGCCCATCCCTTTGGCCGTCTTCTTCGCGTACTCGATATAGCTCCCTTCCTGTACGCACTCCAGGATCTGACCGGCCTCCAACTCGAGGGCCTGCTCGAAGGTCGAGTGCAGCCCCTCCTCGATTGCGGTGCGCGACAGCCGCAGGGCCAGTGGCGACCGCTCGGCGATCTTTCCGGCCATCGCAATCGCCTCATCCATGAGCCTGTCACCTGGGACGACCCGGTTGACGAGTCCAATCCTGGCGGCCTCCTCCGCGTCGATGAACTCTCCCGTGAATACAAGCTCCTTGGCCTTGCCGAGGCCGACGAGATGGGACAGGAGCTTGGTGCCCGCCGTCGTGACTGTCATGCCCACCGCCGTCTCGGGAAAGCCGAACCGGGCGTCGTCCGACGCGATCCTGATGTCGCAACTCATGGCAAATTCGCACCCGCCGCCGACCGCATAGCCTCGGACCGCAGCGATCAGAGGCTTGCCCAAGCGCATGACTGCCCGCTGGACCTCCTGGAGACCGGCCACCTCTCGCTCCCAGGCCTCCAGAGTCTTCCCAGCGGCCGTCTCTTTCAGGTCTTCGCCCGAGCAGAAGGCCCGCCCCGTGCCGGTCAGTATCGCGCATGACACGGCCGAGTCCTGCCTGGCATCGTCGAGGCGTCCCACAAGCTGAGTCAGCATCTCCATGTTGATAGCGTTCAGGCGATGCGGCCGGTTCAGGGTGAGTACGGCGATGTTTTCGCGTAGTCCGTAGAGGACGGCGGGCTCTGCCATTCTTGTTACCTCCGATTAGGCCGGGGCTGGGCGCATGCCATGCGCCCCTACGCTACCGCGCCCGACCTTCTTAGCGCTTCGGTCTCGTCCGATGAAAACCCGAACTCGGCCAGGACCTCGTCTGTGTGCTGGCCAAGCGTCGGCGCAGGTCGCCGGACAGAGCCCGGCGTCTCCGACAGCTTTACGGGGACGCCGATGTTCTGAATGGGGCCGGCCACGGGATGCTCTACCTCGACGACCATGTCGCGGGCCCGCACGTGGGGGTCGTCGTAGGCCTCGGCAAGGTCGTATATAGGCCCGGAGGGAACGCCCGCCCGTTCCATGGCATCGAGCCACTCGGCCGACTCTTTTCCGCGCAACGTCTCGGTCAGCGTGGCTTCGAGCTGCCGGAGATTTTGAATACGGTCGGTGTTCGTGGCGAACCTGGGGTCTTCGAGCAGGTCCGGGCGCTCCAGGGCCCCGCATAGTCTCTCCCAGTTCGACTGGTTCGCCGCGCCGATGTTGATGTAGCCGTCGCGGGTCGGGAACGACTGGTAGGGCGCCGTCAGCCGATGGGCCGAGCCGGCCGGCTTGGCTGCCTGTCCCGTCGCGAAGTAGATGGCCGACTCCCAGACGGTGTAGGCCAGCCCTCCCTCCAGTAGCGACGCGTCGACCATCTGGCCGCTGCCCGTCTTCAGACGCTCGATGTAGGCGCAAAGCACGCCGTAGGCCGCGTAGAAGCCCGCGTTGAGGTCGGTTATGGGCACGCCTACCTTGGTCGGGGCCCCGCCTGGCTGGCCGGTGAGGCTCATAAGGCCGCTCATGCCCTGTGTTACCAGGTCGAATCCCGCTCGCTTGCTGTAGGGGCCGGTGGACCCGAAGCCGGAGATGGAGCAGTAGACCAGGGCCGGGTTGATTTCATGGACCTGCTCGTAGCCCAGACCCATACGCTCCATCGCCCCCGGACGGTAGTTCTGGACGAGGGCGTCGGCCTGGGCCGCCATTCGTCTTAGGGCGTCTACGCCTTGCTCGTTCTTGAGGTCCATGACGATGCTACGTTTGTTGCGGTTGATCTGTAGGAACGCCGCAGACTCGCCGTTGATGAAGGGCGGGCCGATGCCGCGGACGTCGTCGCCGCCGGGCTTTTCGACCTTTACCACGTCCGCGCCCATGTCGGCTAGGAGCATCGTGCAGAACGGCCCCGCCATGACCTGGGTGAGGTCCAGGACCTTGATGCCGTCGAGGGGCAGAGACCGGGGCGTCATGCCGTGCTCCCTTTGGCGGTGGTCCGCGCCGGTCCGGCTAGCGGCCTTTGAATCGAGGTGTCCTACGTTCGATGAAGGCCCGACGGCCTTCTTGAAAGTCCTCGCTGTCGAAGTTGGTGAAGGGAAGCTCTTCCTCACCGGCCGTCAGTCGTTCCAGCGAAGGATTGGCCAGCACGGACTGGAGGATCCGCTTGTGGCGGGCCTGCGACAACGGGGCGAGCGGCGCCATCTCGCAAGCAAGCTCGTAGACGTACTCGTCGATGTCTGCGAGTGGGACGACCTCGTTAACCAGTCCCATCCGCAGGGCCTCACCCGGTCCGAGGATGCGGCCGCTCATGAGGACGTAGGAGGCGTTGCCCGGTCCTACCAGGTTGACGAGCCGCCGCATCTCGCGATAGCCCACGAGTATTCCGAGCTTCGCGACCGGGATGCCGAACTTGCTGTTGTCTGCCGCGATGCGCAGGTCGGCCGCCATAGACAGCTCGCATCCGCCGCCGATGCAGAAGCCCTTGATCAGACATATCGTGGGCTTTGAGAGCGCCTCCAGGGCATCCATTGCGCCGTCGAACGCGGCGGCGTAAGTCCTGGCTTCGGACGAGTTCTTCCTGTGGCGGTCGAAGTCCTTGATGTCGGCGCCGGCCGAGAATGCCTGTTCGCCTGCGCCGGTCAGGACGACGACTTTGAGGTCGGGCTCGTCGTCGAGCACCGTGACGATGCGCTTCAGCTCGAGCCAGCCTTCGTAGTTGATGGCGTTGCGCTGGTCGGGCCTGTTGAACGTGATGGTCGCCACGCCGTCCTTGCGCGCGACGAGGATGTCTTCGGGCATACGGTGGGAACTCCGGGGCCTGGCTGTTCGGCAGGGATACTATCTCACGCCACGCGGCCCGCGCAAGCTCGGCTGTCTAGACCCACCTACGCCGGATGGACACCAGCAGGAATGCGAACGAGGCGGGCGCGACCCCGGCCATCCAGTCCCAGTGGACTGAGCGGTCAAAGATCGGGTTGACGGTCGCGCTCAGCAGGACCGAGAAGCCGACCACGACGGCGGCCACCAGTATTGAAAACACCCAATTCCTTGGCTCCAGGTTCTTAGCGACCTTATCCGGACCGAGTTTCGCCTTCGACTTCTTGGCCACACCTGTCCTCCTGTGTCTGTCAACACCAATTAGGTGCGCGGGTGATCGAGAAGGATGCGAGTGCAACCGTTCTCGCGGGGGAGCCCCCTCCTCAATCCTCCCCCGCCGGGAACGTCCAAGACCATCTTCCACTCGTCCAGCGTGTACTCCTGCGGCGCCTTTCGGACGGTGGTCCCGGCGTTGTTGACGAGTATGTCGACGCGTCCGAACTCATCGAGGGTGGCGTCCACCATCGAGGCCACGGATGACTCGTCGGAGACCTCTGTGGCGTCACGACGATGGAAGCGCCGGCGGTAGCCAGGCCGGCGGCGA
>JAQBTI010000212.1 GCA_027624995.1 Chloroflexota bacterium | reverse complement strand
ACGGTACAGGCCATCAAGGCGGGTCTGATGGAGATCGGCGACATTTTCGTGGTCAACAAGTCGGACCTTGACGGGGCAAAGCGTCTGGCGGCGACCATCAGAGGGGCGCTGAGGCTCGGCCACGGTGATGACTGGTGGAGCATACCGGTCCTGCTCACCCAGGCCGACGAAGGCCTCGGTGTAGATGCGCTGTATGCCTCAGTGCTCGCCCATCGTGATGCCCTGGAGCGCACGTCCAATCTCCAGGCCCGCCGCCGACGTAGGCAACTCGACGAGTTTAACGCCCTTGTCACCGATGCGATCAGAGTGAAGGTGAACGGGCTTATCGAGCAGGATGCGGAGCTGGCCGCGATCTCCGACCGGGTCGGGCGCGGCCAGCTGGACCCGTACACCGCAGCCGGCAAGGCTACGAAGGAGACGCGTCTATTCGAGGAGTCTTGGAGGCCTAATCGCTCCTGAATGCAATGTGATGCCCTGCGCATGCGTCGCGCATCACCGGGTCTGCCTTGAAGCCGCCGGATTTGCTTGGTAAGATACGATTCCACCGGTGGGGATTCGTCTAGTGGTAGGACGACAGATTCTGGATCTGTAAGCCGAGGTTCGAATCCTCGATCCCCAGCCAACAAAATTGGCCACGCGTGGCGCATTCGTCTAGCGGCCAAGGACACCGCCCTCTCAAGGCGGAGATCACGGGTTCGAATCCCGTATGCGCTACCACCCACGAACCGCATCGGCAAGACTTGCACGAGTGGCCTGACGGAGCGACATCAAAGGGTGACCTGTGAGAAGTGCTCCTGCCTTCCCCTTATGCCGACGTTAAGACGGAATAGCGCGCCCGCACTGGCGCCGTCTCCGTTTCTATGGTCGCCTCCTGCTGTGGTCACGTAGATGTCAGAATAGTCGGCACCACCGAAGGTCAGGCTAGACACCTTCTTTGCAGGGAACCGAATGCGCCGCTCCTCGGTGCCGTCGGGCGCGTAACGACAGAGCACCCATTCGTCACACCGCGCCGACCACACGTAGCCTTCGGCGTCTACCGTCATACCACCCGGGAGGCCGCCGTCAGGCTCAGTCTTCACAAACACTCGACTATTGGAGATCTCTCCGGACTCTTCGTCGTAGTCAAACATGTAGATCGTTCGCGCATATGAGTCGGTGAAGTACATCTGCTTGCCGTCCGGTGTGAAGGCCATGCCGTTTGGAGATACCGATACCGTCTGCGACGGGCGTGGCGGAGCCGTCCGTGTCCAGGCGGTAGAGTCTGCAGACATTGTCTACAACCCGACTCCGGTCGTCCGGTACCGTCCCGGAGAAGACCCTCCCCTTGGGATCGGCCAGCGCATCGTTGAAGTGCATGCCGGACTCGTCGGGCGGGCCCTCGAAGACGTAGCTCAGCTTGCCGTCTTGTAGTATCGCGACGCTGGGCCCATCCATGAAGATGAGTAGGCCGCCATCTGCCTGAAAAGTGAAGCCGGCGGTCCTGGCGCCTTGGAACACCAGCTCATGGCCACCCGATGCCGGGTCATAACGGTAGGTGCGACCCCTGATGTAGTCCAGCCAGTAGAGCCTCTTCTCCACAGTCTGCCACAGGGGACCCTCGCCCAGCTGGCACGAGAGGTCTGCGACAACCTCTGGCAGCACGTCATGCACGTTCCGGCGCCCGTAATCTCGGATAATGCGCGCGACCTGCACCGGCTCCAAGTGGATGTCCATAGGAGAGGCCATTAGGAAGCCAAGCATGATTCCGACCGTTCAGTCCTTCTCAACTCCGAGGATGTCGTCAACCCTGATCGCCGCCTGGGTGGACACCAGGTCGGTCAGGTGTTTTCGGACGAACCGCTGCGGCCCGGGGGCTAAGGATAGAGACCGATGGTGGCTCTCGGACGTAGTGCGACTATGTTACCATCGCCGAGTCTACGCTCGCGAAGCGCATAACGGGGGTGGAAGCGGCTTTGATTGGATTCGTTATCCGACGCCCACTGCTTGGCGTTGTGACCTTGTGGGTGACCTCCATCCTCGCCTTCCTCGTGGTGCAACTCCCTCCGGGGACTTCGCCACCCACTACTTCCAGGAACTGCCGGGCGGGATGACTAGTAGTCGGCTGCAGATGGGCGAGCCTTTCATTGAGCAGCAGTTGCGCGAAGATTACGGTCTGGACAAGCCGTTGGTCGTCCAATACCTCAAGAGCGAAACTACGATCGCTCTCACCGAGGATACAGCGTCGCAGCGTCTTGCTATGGGCAATTCCGGTTGAGGAGACCAACACATGGCCACTCTCGAACAGGCAGCGGCGGATGTCCCCGGGCATGTCGGTGTCGCTGCCAAGCACTTAGACTCCCGCGAAGAACTGCACCTGCGATCCGACGAAGCGTACTTCACAGCTAGCACGTTCAAGGTGCCGATACTCGCCGAGCTCTACCGCCAGGTGGATGCCGGCCTAATCGACCCTGCCGGGCGGGTCAAGGTACCGGACGAGCTGCGAGCCCCCGGGTCAGGGGTGCTGAAGGAGCTGGCGGCCGGCTTGCGGCCCACCGTTCACGATCTGGCGCTGCTAATGATCATCATTAGCGATAACACCGCGACAGACACCCTGTATCACATGGTTGGCCGCGATCGGCTCAACGAGACGATGCAGGACCTCGGTCTCAGTCGGACAAGGCTCCCGATGTCCTGCCGGGAGATGCTCTACAGCATGTGCGGCGTGGACACCGAAGACATTGAGCGAGGGAACGAGATGGTGGCGTCGGCGCTGGCGTTGTGGAAGGTAGTGCCGGGGTCACCCGGGCTCTCCGAGGACCACGGAGATGTGTCCTCGCCGGCCGACATGGTCAAGTTGCTCCAGGCCGTCTACGACGGCGAGATGCACTCTCCCGGGTCGCGCGAGGCCGTCATGGACATACTGAGGCGCCAGCAAGCCGCGACGATTATTCCAGCGGACCTACCGCCGGGAACGGACGTGGCCCACAAGACCGGCGGCGTCCCGACCGTGCGATGCGACGTTGGGATCGTCTTTTCACCATCCGGACCGTACACTATAGCCATCATGGCCAAGAAGGTGACCGACGTGAAGTCGATCGACCGGAGCCTCGCCGCCGTGTCGAGGGCGGTGTACGACCACTTTAACCGTTGAGCCGCCCTCCCAGATGCCTCGGCCTAGCCTAAAGGCGGCCGCTGCCGTCCTTCCCATCACCGACTCCCGGCCCGGGTACACCGCTCAGTGCCGGGTCGTCCATCTCGCCGCGAAGCGCATTGCCGTTGCCAGCGTCGCTCCTAATCGGCCCGACCGCCGCGATTCTCATCTCTACACGCCATTGACAATCGCTGATGCCGCAAATAGCCTTCTGCGGCAGCGTCATGGAGCTCGTGGGACGCAGGGTATGTCGCGGAAGTGAGCTTGCCGCGACGTTCGCTATTCCGCTTCGTGCTCAGTTTGAAGGGGAGACCCGACGTGTTGATAGTTCTACTGGTCGGGACCGGGGGATTTTTCGGGGCGGTGACGCGATACCTCGTCGGGAACTGGGTCAACGACCTGAATCGCGGCTCCTGGTTTCCTTACGGAACGGTCACGGTTAACCTGGTGGGCTGCCTGGTCATAGGCATCGTTGCGGGGCTGGCCGAGCATCGCGAGATGTTTGGCGCAGAAGCCAGGGCATTCATCCTGATAGGTCTACTCGGGGGATTCACCACGTTCTCCGCATTCGGACACGAGACAATGTTGCTGGCGCGCAACGGAGACGCGACCGCAGCGCTGGCAAATATCGCGCTGCAAGTCGGGTTCGGTCTGTCGGCGGTATGGGTTGGCTATAATGCCTCCCGTTTGGTATAGCAGTCCCGAACCGATCGGAGAGACGTAGTCGAAGCTACTCCCCATTCTTCACGAAGTCCGCGATGCGCTCTCCGATAGCCATGCAGGTGGCATTCGTGTTAGCTCGAATGCAATCAGGCATGATGGAAGCGTCCGCGACCCTCACACCCTCCAGGCCGTGGACTTTGCCGAACTGGTCGACCACCGCCGTGAGGTCCGACGCCGGCCCCATCTTGCAAGTTCCGGAGATGTGCTGACTGGTCCGAGCGTTCCGCAGCAACCACTCGTCCAGCGTATCGTCTGACTTCAGATCGGCCGCCGTCGGGTCGACGCACGACTCGACTATCTCCGCGAGCCCTCTCTGCTGCGCGATCTCAATGCAGAGACGGACAGCTTCGCGCATTCGAGACCTGTCGAATTCGGACTCCAGGTAGTTGAAGTCCAGGTCAGGCTGTATTCCAGGGTCGGGACTCAACAAGCCCAGTCGGCCCGCCCCCTCGGCCAAGTAAAGGGCCGCAATCAGGCCGAATCCTGATGACTCAGAAGAATCGTGGACTGCATATGCCGAATTACGGCCTCTGCTCCGGCCCGGGCCCGTCGGATGGATGTAGATGTCGTTCCGCAAGTTCGAACCGGAAGCCGTATACCGCAGGATCTGCGCGTTAAAACGGTGTTCTTTATCGACGGCGAACGGCCTGCGACATCGGAACAGGGCCTGGACTTGAGGGTGGTCCCGCAAGTTCCGGCCGACTCCGGGCAGATCGTGGACCGGAGGTACGCCAACACCGTCTAGATCGGCTGCAGGCCCTACGCCGGAAAGAAGCAACAGGTGAGGGGAGCCGATGGCTCCCGCCGCCCAGATTACCTCCTCCCCGT
>JAQBTI010000211.1 GCA_027624995.1 Chloroflexota bacterium | reverse complement strand
CGTTCGTGGTGAGCCTGTCGAACCACGGCCCGCATCGCGACTTTATGTGCAAAGCCCGTCTCCCCCACCACGGCAAGCATCGTTCGCAAAGCAAATGTCAGGAAAGTCCGGCGAAAGTTCGAATTTCAGTGGTGGGGCGCAACCGACGGCAGGCGAGGCCCGTGTTAGAATCCCAATCATGCCAAGCTACGGCGTAACCCTCTTGTCCGGCGGACTCGACTCCACCACCGTGACGGCCTACGCCAAGGACCGCGTCGACCACATGTCGGCCATCACTTTCCATTACGGGCAGAGCCACTCCAAAGAGGTGGACTGCGCCGTCCGAGTCGCCGGCCTCATGGGGATCGAGCACAGGCTCCTGGACATCTCCTTTCTGTCGGAGGTGGCCTGGTACTCCGCCCTGACGAACCCCGAGCTCTTCCCGGCGCCCTCGGACCGCTCAGCCGACGAGATCGGCCACGGGATCCCGATAACCTACGTCCCCCTGCGCAACACGATCTTCCTGTCGCTCTCCGCCGCATACCTGGAAAGCCAGGTCCTACACGCGATAGAGGTCGCGGGCATCGACTCCGACGACGTCGCCGCGCACGTCTACATGGCCCCCAACGCCCTGGACTACAGCGGCTACCCGGACTGCCGTCCCGAGTTTTACGAGAAGATGCGCGCGACGCTGGAGTACGGCAGCAAGCTCTGGACCGAGTACGGGGTATCCATCAACATCGAGACCCCGATCATCGATCTTTCAAAGGCCGAGATAGCGGAGCTTGGCGTCAGACTCAAGGCCCCGCTGGAGCACACCTGGAGCTGCTACAAGGGCGGCGACACACCCTGCGACTCATGCGATAGCTGCATACTTCGCGCCAAAGGTTTTGCAGAGGCCGGCATCCCCGACCCCCTCCTGGTCCGCCTGGGGAAGGCTTAGAAGGAAATGCTCCGCGTAAGCCGGATGCCGTCGGGGGAGCCGGAGATATTCCGGTCGGTCCAGGGCGAGGGGGTCTCTGCCGGGACCCCGACGGTCTTCCTCAGGCTGGCGACGTGCAATCTGGCATGCTCCTGGTGCGACACGAAGTACACCTGGGACTGGGACTCCTACGACTTCGACCAGCAGGTCATGCCGATGCAGGAGTCGGACTTAGAGAAACGCATACTCGACTTCGACCTACCCCACCTGGTAATCACCGGGGGCGAACCGCTGATGCAGCAGAAGGCCCTCGCGCCGCTGGCCCAGTCCTTGAAACAAAGAGGGTTCTTCTGCGAGGTCGAGACAAACGGCACGCTAGCCCCGCAGCAAGAGATGGTTGATGCCGTGTCGCAGTGGAACGTATCGCCCAAGCTCGACAACTCGGGCAACGACCAGGACCGCCGTGAGGTCCCGGAGGCCCTGCAAGCGTTTCGCGACCTCGACTCAGCCTACTTCAAGTTCGTCGTGGTCGGCCCGTCCGACATCGACGAGGTCCTCGGCCTGATCGAAAAACACGACCTGCCGGCGGACCGCGTCATCCTCATGCCCGAAGGCGCCACGGCCGCAGCCATCAACGATCGCGGCAGGTGGCTAGCCGAGGCCTGCGCGGAGAACGGGTTCCGGTTCTCCACCAGGCTCCACATCCTCCTTTGGGGCGACCAGCGCGGTCGATAGCTCCAGGCGATTATCGCTTCTTGGAGTCCTATTGCCTGTACTGACCACGCAATCTGTCACCCTGAGACCTTGCTCCGAGGGGGGCTTTGCACATAAAGTCGCGATGCGGGCCGTGGTTCGACAGGCTCACCACGAACGTAGGTTCAAATATACCGTTCGCCCTGAGCCTGTCGAATGGCAATCCGCGATACGAGGCACTTCTTGCGCAAAGCCTCCGAGGGGCGAAGGGCCTAAAGCCGCCGTAGGCACGTGGTACGATGGTGTCGCGTCGGGGCTTCCCGGGCTGACACGGCCCTAGATTCCTCGCTGCGCTCGGAACCATACATCGGAAGCCGGTCGGTCCGTTACCGGTTATGCCGATTATGGGGCGCCAGCGCGATATCGTTCTACTCAACCCGGCATCGCGGCACTTTGCCCTCGCATCCAACTAACCGGCGCCAGCCTATACGGCGTTACTGTGACTATCGAGGGCGAGCGGAGGAGGAATGAGTGTGCCCAATCGAAGATTCAAGATAGTTGCCTTCGGAGCGGTCCTGGTAGGGGCCCTGGCGATGGCGTGTGGGAGCGATTCTCCAGCGGCGGCCCCCACGGCCCGGCCCGCGACGCCGACGGTCCAACCCAGATCTACCGAGGCGCCACCTACACCGGTACCGGCAGCCACAACCGCTCCTGCGACCCAGACACAGACGACTCCCGCGACCGTACCGGACGAAGGCAGCCCATTCACGTGGGAGATCGAGGACGTCGACTCGGGCACTAAGCCCGCCCTGGCACTGACCGCCGACGGGACTCCCAACGTGGCCTACATGCTCGAAGCCATGCCGGGCTTCGTCAAGAACGCCGTCCGCAGCGGCGCTTCCTGGGACATCTCGACCATCGCCAAGGGCTACTTCTACGGCCCGCTCGACATCGGCATCGGGCCCGACGACACGCCTCATATTACCTACCACGACCACCAGGCCAACAACTTCCAGCCGAGCAAGGGCGACGCCGTGCACGCGGTCCTCAAGGACGGCGAATGGAAGGTCGAGGCCGTCTTCGACGTCGGCCACGACGGGTGGGACAACCGCCTCATCGTCGACGCCCAGGGTAGGGTCCACATGAGCGCTATCGACCCTGTGGAGTTCGGCGGCAGCGGTGTCGAGTACTACTTCCAGGACGATTCCGGTAAATGGGAGGTCGAACAGGTAGACTCTGGACCGCAAACGTACAAATATGCCACGTCGGTGGCCGTGGACCCGAATGGGGCGCCTCACATTACCTATTTCGATCAGTCCAGAAACGACCTGGTCCTGGCCAGCCGGAACGACGGCGACTGGACCAAGGAGACCGTGGACAGCGAAGGAGACTCAGGCCTGTTCTCTTCGTTGGTGATCGGCGCCGACGGACGGTACCACGTGAGCTACCTTTTCAAGGGCGCAACGTTCGGCGCCTTCAAGTACGCGACACGGGGCCCGGACGACACCGAGTGGGTTGTCACCGAAATAGACAGGCTGAACAACTTGAAATACGGATTCGTGGGCGCCAGGAACATCACCTCGCTGGCACTGGACAGTGAGGGGCGCCCCTGGATCACCTATTCGGACGAGAAGCATCTGAAGCTGGCCGTCTGGGACGGTTCTGAGTGGGGCATTTCGACCGTAGTGGACGCCGGCAGCAAGACACAGGGCCAGCTCGTCTCCCTGGGCCTCGACGCCGACGACCAACCCCACATCGCGTACTTCGAGGTCACCAATAAGAGTCCCCTGGACGGGGTGATCAAGTACGCCAAGGGTACTCCCGGCTAGAGGCTTTTTCGAAACGCCGGACATCGCGTCTAACCAGGCCGCCGGGCGGGGCTCCGCGGGCTTGCATTCTGATGCCCCGCAAGACATATTGTCGGCAAGAAAGAATAAGGAGCGCAAGAACCGGATGACACAATCACTGTTTGTTGGACACTCTAAGCTTATTGCCGTCTTGATGGTGCTGCTTGCAGGGCTGGCTGCTCTCGCTGTCTATGGCTTCTCACAAGCTCAAGCAGCGGGACATATCGGACCAACTGGTAGGTATTACGTAACTGACGAATCGGGATTCAACAAGGTCTGGCAGTTCCAGGGGAACACCCTCTCCAGCTTCCCGACCGTACCGCTCGGTGCGGCTGACGGCCCTATCCTGGTTGACGGCAACACGAACACGGTCCGCTCAGTGAAGGGCGGGTTCGTAGGCGGCTCCCCAGCGGTGCCGGGCTCAGAGTATGACTTCGCTGGTGTGGTGCAGGGCCCACTTGGTCTGGACTTCTCCGCTTACGGTGGATACGGTCGCGTGATTGATGCCGCCTTCGACGGGACGAATGCATACATCGTGTCGGGGCTTTTCGGGAGAGCCGGAGTTTTCCGATACAACGCCGACTTTTCGGGACCTGGAGTCCTGTTGTTCCATCTCCCAGGAGCCGCGCAGAGCACGTCGCAGGGAATTACCTATGACACGACCACGAATACGCTCTGGACGAGCGACTACAATGTATTCAGTGACCCGGCTTTGGGTGGGTACGTGCGACAGTGGTCTCTTGCAGGCGTAGAACTGTTCTCGTTCCCAGTGGTGGACGCCGCCGGTGTCTCGTCGGAACGGAACACGGCGCTGGCCTACGACTTCAGCGACGACACGTTCTGGATGAACGCACACGTCGAGAACACGCTTGGCATTGGCATTGGTGAACTCTGGCAGTTCGACCGGAACGGCAACTTCCTCCAGAAGATCCATGCCAAACAGTTCGATCCAAGTGCGCCGGCTAATATTCTGTACTGGGGCGGTGAAATCCGAGCGACTGGTCAGCCCCATGGGTTGGACGTTGACATCGACGTCAAACCCACGTCATGCCCGAACCCCTTGAATGTGGGGAAGCGGGGCGTGTTGCCCGCTGCCATTTTGGGTACTGACACCGTGGACGTTAGCCAGGTGGACGTGGCAACAGTTCAACTGGAAGGCGTAGCACCGTTGCGTTCGAATATAGAAGACGTGGCTACTCCACATTCCGGTGGCATCTCTGATCCTCCAGGTAGGGAAGATTGCACGA
>JAQBTI010000210.1 GCA_027624995.1 Chloroflexota bacterium | reverse complement strand
CACCACCTCACAATCTCTCGGGTTCTCCTACCCTCAAATGCGTCCCATTATCGCTGACGGTCTACAATCCCCGAGCAACGGGCCATGATAGAGGTCTAGTGCACGCTCGTAGACGTTCTCCTGGTCCGGATGCCCGATTGGGAGTGCCTCGGCATCGGTTACGAGCCTCGAAAACACTAAGGCGTCGAGCCAGTATGTCCACGACGGATTGAGTTGATACAGCTCTCCGTCGCGGTCAACGCAATTCGGATAAAGAGCAGACCTCATGCGGTAGAGGGTCGAATGGAAGTTGGAGTTTGCTTTGGACCAGGTTATCTCGGGCCACAGCGCTTCAACGATTTTCTCCTTGTGAAGCGGCTGCCTCTTGTACAGCATGAAGAGAAACATCTCTCGCGCTTTGGCGCTTCCCCATACTGTGCTGAGGATCGCCTTTCCATCTAGAATTATTCTCTGCGCCCCGAGCGTGTAGACCTCCAACTTAGGTGCGGCCAAGGCCGTAGTTGAACGCGGAGTCTCTTCGGCGGGAAGAGCGACATTTCCCGCCGTTGGCTCGGCAGCGATCTGGTCGGCAATCTGAGCCCAAAACTCCTTAGATTTACAACGTGTGGCCGCGTACTGCACAAGCAAGTAACAGGAGCGCGCTTCGCCGGTCAGGAAGCCGTGATGCCCCATCTCCTTACACAGTTCCGCAACCTCTTCCATGCCTGCGATGGCTTGAGGATAGTCTTTGGTCAAGAAAGACAGTTGCGCAAGGTGGATTCGGGACTTCGCAAGGGCGCACTTCTGGCCGGCCCTGGTGAGTATTTCACAGGCCCTGCTGAGATAGTCACCACTGTCCTCGAAGTTGCGGCCCTGATACTCGATAATGCCCAGCGACGTGAGGGCAAGACCTGATTCGAGGTCCAACCCGGGCTCGCTGGCCATGGCGAGCGCCTCTTTGAGCAGTGATCGCGCTTTTTCGGTGTCGCCCGTCAGCCTGTACGTCTCGCCCAGCACGGCAGAGCCGTAAGTCACAAGGGGCGTCTCCATGAGCGTCTTCGCAAGGTCAAGACTGCGATGGCATAGCTCCAGCGCAGCAGGGTGTTCGCCCTGTTCCCGCTTAATGTCGCTGAGTGTCATCAGTGCGTGTGCCTGGTCCCTGGGACTGTTTATCTCCATGGCGATGCTGATCGAGTCCTTGGCAAGAGGTTCAGCGACTGAGTACTGTCCCTGCTGGTAGTACAGATAGGACATGTTGTTCAGCGTCACGGCCAGCTCGGCCTGGTTGCCGAGCTTCTCCCAGCCCTGTCGGGCGAGCTCCAAGTGGGTCGACGCCTTAAAGGTGTCCCCTAATTCGCTGTATATGGATCCAAGCTTCTTATGTATATCGGATAGTTGGTACAGGTTGCCTTCCTGTTGGTACCACTTCATGGCTGTTCGGAACTCTCTCTCGGCGCGCGGGAACTTGCCCTGGCGGGCGTACGCGGTGCCCAGCTGATTGTGGGCGTCAGCCACGTCGGTGGGCGTTCCGTGGTCTGTAGCAAGGGAGAGAGCCTCGCGGGCGTCCCTGATGGCCATCTGGTACGCACCTTTGAAGCGGAGAGACGTGCTTCTTAGCAGGAGAGCCTGCGCCTCGAGCCCGGACTGGCCATCAGATCGGCATCGCTCTATCGCTGTATTGAGTAGCCGGACGGCCTCGTCTGTCTTCCCGCTCATTTGGTACGCGTGAGCCAGAGCCACGAGTAGCCTCGGTCGTTTGGAGGCCTGCTCGAAGGGCACCTGGTCCATCCAGTACGCAATAGTCTCCCAGAGCCCGCTATGAGACATCGGCTCGATCTGCTCTTCGAGCAGCCTCAACGCTCGCTCGAACTCTGAGGCCTGGAGCAGGTGTTGAATCGCTTGTGCGGGCTCACCGACGGTCAGGAAATAGTCGGCCGCCTTGACGTTCAGACGGAGATACCCGGGAGGGTCTTCTCGCTTGAGTTTCTCTCGAAGAAAGTCCCTGAACAGGTGATGGTATTGGAACCACGGCTCAGATTCGCCGAGGCGGGAGAGGAAAAGCGCCGCAGACTCGACCTCATCGAGCACCAAAGATGAGTCCGAAGCGCCGGTCAGCGTCTCGGCGATCTTTGTGTCGAATTCGTTGCAGATGCTCGTGGATAGCAGAAAAGTCTGGATCGCAGGGCGCTGCTGTGAAAAGACCTCGGAGGCGATGTACTCGTACAAGAGGCTAGTCTTGCCCCGAGCCACCAACGTCTCGCGGAACAAGCCCTTCCAAAGGGAGTGAGTTGTCAGCAGAATGGAGGTGATCCAGCCCTGAGACTCTTCCTCGAGCCCGTGCGCCTCCTGAATGCTGATCTCAATATCGAAGTTCTGATGAAAGAGGGCCTGTATCTCCTCGGGCTTGAACTTCAGCTCTGTCGCGCCGAGTCCTGAGACCTTTCGCTGGCTGATGAGCTTTGGAAGAGAAGTCAACTGCGGAATCTCTCGCGTCGAGATGATTAGCCGGCAGTTGTCCGGCAACCTCTGGACCAGATAGTCCATTGCGTCCCTCACGGAGGAGTTCGGCGAGATCGTGTGTAGGTCGTCAACGATGAGGACGAAGTAGTTGCGGACGTATTCCCGGACCCAGTCAACGAGGCGGCCCGCTGTGCTGCGCCAATGCTTATCGTCGGAGAACAGGCCGACGGCCTGCACTTCAAGGTCGTCCAGCGCTGGGAACTGGAACTTTATCGCTTGCGCGATATTGCGCAAGAACGTGTAAGGATCTCGATCGCGTTCGTCGACTCCATACCAGGCAACGGGGAGATCGGTGTCTCTGGCGAAATCCGCCAACAACGATGTCTTCCCGAAACCTGCTGGTGCGCTGATCAGCTGGAGCGTATCCGGCAGATTCTCGTGCAACGCGTCGACTAGACGCTGGCGACGGAGGACGCCGCCCCGTGGATTGGGAACCGTGTACTTGGGGTTGGGACGTATGCTATTGTCCCGCCGGACCTCAAGTCCGCCAGGAAGGTCGTTCGGGCCGCCAATCGTTGGTTCACGCGTCATGGCCTGTGCCCTCCAGCGCCAGTGCCAATCGTGAGCGAATTATAGGCACCGAAGTCGCCACTTTCAAGCATGGGGACGATCAGCACCGTTGATAGTCGACCAATTCTGAGCCACGGATATAGGTTCTCGTGTCGAAAGACGATTGGACGGCTGATCAGTCTTCGCTGCAATTCTGGCAGATATGAGAAGCCTTTCTATCCCGGGCGATTGACAGGGTTGAGGCAGGCTAATGGCCTTTCGTTAGCTTGACTTCACTTGTGACGGTCTGTAAGCTTTTTCACTAAGTATTCGGTCCTCTGATGCCTCTCAGCCGTCTGCCGGCGGATCCCCTCGATCCTCAAGGAGAACGCCTGGCTTGAACCTAAGCAAGTCCCTCAACGGCAGTGTGATATCTTCCGCGCGTCGGCTGATCCGCAAGCGGACGGCCCAAGTCAGACGCGACATTCATGGGATCCGCACGATAGGGGTCCTCGGAGCGCTGTCATCTAGTCGGCCGTTACTCGTACATATCGTTCCGATGCGGCGCTGTAACCTCGCATGTACCTATTGCAACGAGTTTGACAACTTCTCTGACGCCGTGCCACTTGAAACGATGAAGCTGCGAATCGACAAACTCGCCGAGTTCGGAACCTGCTCGATTGGCATAAGTGGCGGGGAGCCGCTGATGCATCCAGAATTGGATGAATTGATTGCGTACATACGCGAACGCGGTATCTTCGTAGGGCTGCTGACCAACGGGTACCTGCTGACCGAGAAGCGGATAAAGAGGCTCAATACGGCGGGCCTTGAGACGCTTCAAATCTCCATCGACAACGTGATGCCCGACGACGTGTCTAAGAAGAGCCTGAAGGTTCTCGACCAAAAGCTCGTGTTGCTGCAGCGATTCGCCGAGTTCGGCGTGAATATCAATTCGGTCATCGGAAGTGGAACAGCGCAGCCTGAGGACGCGGTAGTGGTTGCACGCCGAGCAACCGAGCTCGGATTCACAACCACAGTTGGTATCATCCACAACGGGAAGGGCCAGTTGAAGCCGTTGGACGAAAGGAACGAGAGAATCTATCGAGAACTAAATAGCATAGGCCGGAAGAACTTCGGATACCTGAACGGCTTTGAGAAGAACCTCGTCGCGGGCAAGTCCAATGATTGGAACTGCCGTGCTGGCGCCAGATACTTCTACGTCGATGAGGATGGGCTCGTCCATTACTGCTCTCAAAGGCGAGGATTTCCGGCAGTCCCGCTGGACAGCTATACGACCAGCGACATTGAGCGGGAGTACTCCACTCAGAAAGAGTGCGCATCCTACTGCACTGTAGCCTGCGTTCAGAGGGTATCGGCCCTAGATAGGTGGCGGCGCAGTCCACAGACAATCCTGCCTCAGCCCACTGTGTCGCCCAGGTTGGGGCGAACGACGGAAGACTAAGAGTCGGGCCGTCGGTGGCCTAGGGATCGGCCTGGTCGAAGCTACGACATCTTGGTCGGCCGGGAGCGCGGCAAACCGGACCATCGGCAGGCCGTTGTAGAGCGGACCGGGGTAGTCTCGACCGAAGTGAGTAAAGTAGCCGTAGTTTACGTACCCGGTTCCGATGAGTACGTCGATCCCTCTCCTTTGCATGTGTTCCTCGGCCCGATTGGGGTCCAATAAGCGGGTATTTGGAGTCGAGTCTTGCATCTTCTGCCCCTCGCTGTTGGGGGTAGC
>JAQBTI010000003.1 GCA_027624995.1 Chloroflexota bacterium | reverse complement strand
TCGAGCCCGTTTGCTCAGAGGTAGGTTACACCGCCTGATTATTTACACACTTTTTGAGGGTACCTCGAAATGCGTAGCAAAGTTCTAATAGGCGGTGCCAACGGCGTGCCGATTATCGCAGGCGTCTCACTCACTCCGGACTTCTGAGATCTGCCGGGCCGTACGCTCATTACCGTTTTCTATCCCTCCTACCCCCGCACCCGCTCGCTCTTAGGATCGTAGGGAGGCCTCAGGCTTGCCGAGGCGGGGAAGCGCACTGTTGACAGCTCCAGCTCGTACGAGCCCGAACGGATAAACTCGGCGTCCACTCCGCCCTCGCGCTCGATGTAGCCCAGCCCGACCGAGCGGCCGATCGTGTGTCCGAAATGCCCCGAGGTGATGCGGCCGACCAGCGCGCCGTCGCGGAAGATGGGCTCGTTGCCCAGTATGTACGGCTCCGGGTCGTCCAGAGTAAACACGACCAAGCGCTGGTCCAGTCCGCCCTCACGCTGCCGCATGAGCGCGTCCCTGCCGATGAAGTCGACACCCTTGTCGAATGCCACCGCAAAGCCCAGCCCCGCTTCCAGGGGCGTCTCCTGGTCGGTGATGTCCAGCCCCCAGGCTCGGTAGCCCTTCTCGATGCGCAGCGAGTCCATGGCCCGGTAGCCGGCGTGGCGCAGCCCGAAGCCTTCGCCTGCCGCCAGGATCGCCTCGTAGACGTTTACGAGAAACTCGGTCGGGACGTAAAGCTCCCAGCCCAGCTCGCCGACGTAGGTGATGCGAGTGGCGCGAACGGTCGCGTAGCCGATCTCTATCTCTCGCGACGCCAGGAACGGGAACGCCGCGTTGGAGACGTCCGAGCCGGTCACCTGCGCCAGCAGTTCGCGCGAGCGAGGGCCCATCAGTCCGAGCACGCCGTAGCCGGAGCTAACGTCGGTCAGGAAGGCGTGGGCATCGTCGGGTGTGTTGCGCCGAATCCAGTCCAGAGTCCGTGTCGCGGTCGCCCCGCCGGTGACGATCAGGTACGCGTCTTCGGCCGTCCGCGTGATCGTAAGGTCCGACTCGATCCCTCCACGGCTGTTGAGCATGGCCGTATAGACCACCGTACCCGGCTCAACGCCGACGTCGTTTGCGCATAGCCGCTGGAGCACGGACTCCGCGTCCCGACCCTGCAGCAGAAACTTGGCGAACGACGACTGGTCGAAGAGCCCGACCGTCTCCCTCACGGCTCGGTGCTCCTCCGCCGTGTACGGGAACCAGTTCTGCCGTCCGAAAGAGTGCTCGTCCTTTGGCTCGACGCCCTCGGGGGCGTACCAGCTAGGCCGCTCCCATCCGGCGGCGGTGGCAAAACAGGCCCCCTGGGCCGCCAAATGGTCGTGGAGCGCCGACCGTCTGGCCCCTCGCGCGCTCTGCGGCTGACGCTCGGGCCAGTGCATGCCGTACAGGAGTCCCAGGCCTTCGACGGTCCGGTCGTACAGGTATGTCGAGTTGTTCTGGAAGGGGTGAAAGCGCCTGATGTCCACCTCGGTCAGGTCCTGTGTGGGCTCGCCCTCGACGATCCACTCTGCCAGGGCCTTGCCGGTGCCCGCTGCCGAGGCGATGCCGCTCGAGTTCAGGCCTGCCGCCACGAAGAAATTCCGCAGCTCGGGCGCCTCTCCCAAGATGTAGTGGTTGTCCGGCGTGAAGCTCTCAGGCCCCACAAGGAACCGGATGATCTCGACATCTTCCATGGCCGGGACTCGCTCGACGGCCTTCTCCAGAAAGATCATGTAGGGGCTCCAGTCGCGCTTCAACATGCCATTCGCGAAGTCGTCCGGGATGCCGTCCATGCCCCAAGGCTTCGCCACGGGCTCGAATCCCCCCATGAGCAGTCCGCCCTGGTCTTCGATGTCCCGCCTGAAGTAAATGTACCCGTCGGGGTCGCGCAACGACGGCATGTCGGGCGCCACGCCATCCATGGGCTTGGTGACAAGGTAGGCGTGATCGGCCGCGTGCAGAGGGATGCTCACGCCGCACATCAGGCCGATCTCTCGCGCCCACATCCCCGCACAATTCACGATGATCTCGCACTCGATCTCCCCACGGCTGGTAGACACGCCGGACACGGCCCCAGACCGCCGGCTGATTCCGGTGACCCTGGTATTCTCGACGACGGTCGCCCCTCGGCTGCGGGCCCCCATGACCATCGCCATGGTGGTGCTGTCCGGCACCGTCTGGCCATCGTCGGGAATGTGGACCGCGCCCACGACATCGTCGGTGCGCATTAGGGGCCACATTTCCCCCGCCTCTCGCGGACTGATGGTATGCATCTCCACCCCGAAGCTCCTTGCCATCGACGTCAGGCGCTTGAGCTCGTCCAGCCGCCCTTGCGTGCGCGCGACGGTGATACTGCCGGTCCGTCTGAAGCCAGGGTCTTGCCCCGTCTCGGCCTCCAGCCGCGAGTACAGCTCGACACCCTGCCGCGAGATGTCGGTCAGCGACCGGGAGTGGCGGAGCTGAGTCACCAGGCCCGCCCCGTGGCCGGTGGTGCCGCTGGCCAAGGTGCTGCGCTCCAGCAGTACCAGGTCTTCAATGCCCAGCTTGGTGAGGTGGTAGGCGACACTGGCGCCGACGATGCCGGCTCCTATGACGACCACGCGGGCCCGGTCCGGTAGCTGCTCCGCCATCTCTTCCTCCTAACGCTGACTTGGGGGGATTCTAGGCCGGGCTATAGGTGAGGTCAACATGGATCACTTTCGCATAGCCAGGAACCTAGCTCGGTGCCCGAGAGTTCCCGTTACCTGTCCCCGTCACCCGCCTAGTTCGCCAGGGTCCATTCGGTTGTCATGGCTTCGCGGGGATCGGCCGTGGCTCGACAGGCTCACCACCGTACGCAGGCCCTTCTGTCCGTTCGTCCTGAGCCCGTCGAAGGACCTCCACGGCGACAATAAAGAGACCCTACCTATTTCACGAACACCGCTAGACGAGAACTCCCGTTCTGTTATACTCTTGCTCTAATGAACGTCCTACCACCTCCGGAAGCCGTCACGGACATGTCCCACCGGCCGAGGCCTCCAGATAGCCCATGAGACAAAAAGAGACAGACTGAGACACTCCCTCGCGCGCGCGAGCCCCGGCTCCATGCCTCCATGGAAGGCGGTCGATTGACACAGTCCAAGGCCGCAGCTATCGTGGGGCTCTCACCGGAGCACCTTTGAAAATCCAGGAGTCCTCACATGCGAATCGGGGCCGGAGAACACACCTACGACTGGAACGAGACGTGGGCGACGATGCCAAATCCGGACAGCGCGACCGCGGGCTGGTCACACCACGGCGTCGTCGTGACCGAAGCGGGCAAGATAATCACCCTGCACCAGGGCGACCTCACGATGTTGGAGTTCGATCCTGACGGCACGGTCGAGCGGACGTGGGAGCTTGGTCTGAGCGAGGCCCACGGGATCACGCTGGTCAAAGAGGGCGACACCGAGTACCTGTGGATCGCCGACAACGGCCGTAAGCGGACCCCGGATACCGGCTACGAATACCCTCCGGGCGATGGCGTGGTCACTGGCCAAGTGGTCAAGACGACGCTGACCGGCGACAGAGTGATGCGGCTGGACACACCGGGCCTCCCCGTCTATAGAGAGGGCGACTACATGCCGACATGGGTCGCGGTCAACGAGGAGCGTAACGGCGGCAACGGCGACATCTGGGTCGCCGACGGCTACGCGCAGAACTACGTTCACCGCTACGACAAGCGCGGCGGATACATCTCCAGCATCAACGGCGAAGAGGGGACTGTCGGGGCATTCGACTGCCCTCACGCGATCTTCGTCGACACACGCAAGAGTGACCACGAGCTGTACATCGCCGACAGGGCCAACGGTAGGGTGCAGGTCTACGACCTCGAAGGGAAGTTCAAGCGCGGCTTTGGGTCCGACTTCCTGACCAGCCCCAGCGGCTTCGCGACCAACGGCGACCTGATGATAATCGCCGAGCTCAAGGCAAGGCTGACCATCGTGGATCTGAAGGACAGGCCCGTTGCCTACCTGGGCGACAACGAGCAGGTGTCAGACGTTCCGGGCTGGCCCAACAACCTGGACGAGAACGGCAACAGTGTCGCCACCAGCCTGCTGGAGCCCGGGAAGTTCAACAGCCCGCACGGGATGGCGGTGGACGCCAACGGCAACATATACGTAGCCGAGTGGCTCATCGGCGGGCGCTTCGTCAGGCTGACCAAGTCTTAGCTTCCCGTGACTGGCTACCCTTCCTCGCAGGGGCGTCTCAACTTCGGCCCACGAAAGCAGCGAGAGGGCAGATACGGGGTCTGCTCCCGTTGGGAACGGGCTGCGATGGGTTGACACCACCCGCCAGCCGACACAGCATGAAACCTATTTCGGGCCCGCGCCCCAACGTTCAGCTCGTTTTGGTCATCCCGATGTTGCTTTCGGCTCTGGCAGTGGTCATCGCAGCCTGCGGCGACCCGGAGCAGCCTCGCGAGGTCGTTCTCGCACCCGCGCCCTTTTTGACCGCGACTGTTGCGTCCGACGGGGGTACGGTCGTAGAGCCCCAATCCCTTGCTGAGACCTGGGTCGCCGACCGCCTTCGGGCCGTCGCGGAGCTGTACGACATATCCGCCGAGGGCCGCGATCTCCTCGTCCGGCTGGACGTGCGCCAGATACGAGGAGAGCCGGGCTTCTTCGGAAGCTACGGCTACGATAGCTGGACCGGCGTCGGCGAGGCCAAGCCAGCCACCATAATGCACGAACTGGGCCACGCCTACTGGGGGGCCTTTCCAATTGCAGGGGTGCCGGAGCTGACCTGGGAGACGCCGGCGGGCGAAGACCTGTCGCCTGCCCTAAAGCGCTACCACGCTGACGTACTGCAGTTCATGAAGCAGCCGCCGGGGCCGTATGAGCCGTTCCGCTCGCGGCTCCGCAACCTGCCTGAGCTGTCCGAGGACAATCTGGACGGCCTGGTGCACATGGTCGAGGCCGATATCGTCTCAATAGTCGGAGGAGATCTCGACCTGGTCCCGCCCATCCTGCGCAAGTACTGGGCCCGATTCCTCCAGCCGGGTCCTTGGCGTACATGGTATGAGGCGGTTGCCTGGTTCAAGGGTCTGGAGGGAGACCAAGTCGGTCTGGCCAACCAGTACCTGGGATTTCAGCATCTAGACCTTCGGCCATACGAGTCTCTCCCGCAGACCGATTCGCCGACGGTCACGCCACTTGTTGCCGACTTGCTGCGCTCCGAAGAGCGACAGCGCCTTCAGGACTTCACCGAACAGTTTGAGCTCCTCATCGGCGACCCGGACAATCGGGAGAACTTCGACTTCTGGCGGGGGTACCTGCACGACATGCGCCGCCTAAACGGGAGTCATCACGGCTTCCTCGCCTCCCTCGGCACATCTGCCGCCGACGAGATCGCCGATACGTTGGCGGTCGTCGGAGCGCTGGATGGCCTAGAGCCCGCGGAACAGGCCGGCCGCGTTTCTCAAGCGCTCGAAGATCAGGCGCTTGCGGTCCACTTCCTTCCTGTCCTGGAGAACGGCACTCTGCTCGAATACTTCGCGGCGGACCCGAAGTTTCCAGACGTGCCGACGCTTAGGGGCACCGTCGCCTTTGTCGAACGGCTTGCGAGGCTTGCGCCGGTCGTCGAAAGCGTGATCAGAGCGGGTGGTGATGACGAACAAAGTGGAACGGCCACCCTGGCCAGCTTCCTTGAGACCCAGGATTTCGAGAATAGCCGTGACCTCGATCTCTTTTTCGGGCTTCTGAAGGACGCCGACCGAGAGACTGCTGAGCGGGTCGTGGCCGCCCTCGACGGCCCGACAACCATCCGGCTTCTGGAGGCCGTCCCGGCAGCCCTGCGCTCGCTATTGGACCCCGAGAGGCTGCTTGAGGTCCTCGGAATCACAGAGACGGCCACACCAGACGAATTGGTCGACGGCATCGACATCCTGGTGGAGCATACGTCTGGAAACTTTCGTATCGACGAGCCGTTCCTTGACGCCCTCTACCGTGTAATTGCCCTCCGCACCAGCTTCGATCCGCGGGTGGCGCTGCAGGTGGCGGACCGGTCTCGTTTTCCCATGGAGGGCTACATACTCCGCTTCCCGGAGGCTGCCGTCGCGATGCTGGCGAGCGACCCCGAACTCGCGGCGGGCCTGGTGAAGAAGAGCGACGAGGTGACGTTTCCGCCGGCCCGATTCGTGTACAGGCTGGTGCATGCCTATCCAGACCTCGCCGCTGATATCGTTGGCCGGCTCGACGAGCAGGGCGAGGACGGTCTCGTAACCGAGGCGCTGGCCCACTTCGCCTACGATTCCCAGAGGCTCGCACAGGTCCCAGGACTACCTATCGCCCTGGAAAATGACCGCCGTTTCTTGGAAGCCCTCGCCAAGGAGGAGGGGTCGGACTGGCTCGTAACGAATATTGCGGGGGTTGTACGTAAATACAGGATGCTGGCGGAGCGAGGAGATGTACCGTCTGACTTCGTGACCGCATACAAGGCGACTCTAGAAGCGGCGGTCCGGTCTGTGCAGGGCAGTCCTAAAAAGCAGGAACTTGAGCGAGTGGTGGGTGAGGTCTTTGGCGGCAGGTAGCGGAGGCCGCCTTAGCTAATCACGAGAGCGTCCAAGTCAATCTCACCCCGGATGACCCTGCCCAACGTCTCCACCAAAAACTCATGCTCCCGCTCCAGCACACGGGCGCTCAGCGAATCCACGCTGTCACCGTCCAGTACCGGCACCTCGCATTGAGCGACTATCGTTCCACGGTCGTACTCAGCGTCAACAAGGTGTACGGTGACGCCCGTAACCTTATCGCCGGCTTCGAGCACGGCTTCGTGGACGCGCCGGCCGTACATCCCCTTCCCTCCGAACTTGGGCAGGAGAGCGGGATGCGTGTTCAGAATGCGTCCCGGATACCTGTCGAGGACTGCCCGTCCAAGCTTCTTCATGTAGCCGACGAGCATTACGACGTCAACCTGGTGACTATTCAACGTATCGGCGATGGCTCCGGCAAGCTCCCCAGGTCCAGGGTGGGAAACGTCGCTCAGGTGGTAGCTCGGGATCCCTTCGTTTCGAGCGCGTTTCAGGGTAGTGGAAGAGGAGTTGTTGCTAATGACCACGCAGACCTCAGCATCGAGCACGCCGCTCTTGCAGGAATCGATAATCGCCTGGAGGTTGGTGCCGCCGTGGGAGGCAAGACAGCCGATGCGTAGGAGTTGCATAGATAGAGGGTTCCCGCTCGTGAGGTTGGCAGTACGGGCCACGGCATGACGTACCCGTTTCGATAGCCCTTTCCCTCTGGGGAGGGCCAGGGTGAGGGTGGTGTCAAGGGCCGGGGACCGCCTAGGCGGAAAGACGCTCCACATGGGGCATTGGCACGGACTGGCCGCTGGCCATTACCAGAGTAGTGCTGGACTTCCCAACGATGGCATCGGCATCGACGACGCAGCCTGTCACGCCGGTCATGCTGGGAAGCTCGTACATGACCTCTAGGAGGGTCTGCTCGAGGATGGACCGGAGGCCCCGTGCCCCGGTCTTAAGCTTCATAGCCTGGTCCGCGGCCGCCTCGAGTGCGTCCTCAGTAAAGCTTAACTCGACATTGTCCATCTCGAATAGCGCCTGGTACTGCTTGATGAAGGAGTTCTTGGGCTCGGTGAGGACGCGGACGAGGTCGTCCTTGTTCAGGCCCTTGAGGCCCGAAACAACCGGAAGGCGGCCGACGAACTCGGGTATGAATCCGTACTCGAGCAGGTCGTCGGAGCTGACGTGCTGGAGAATTCCGTCTTTGTGGTCAGTCGAGCCGGTGAAGTCTGTTGTGCCGAATCCCATGTTCTGATGATTCTTGAAGACTCGCCGCTCGATTATTCCGTCCATGCCCTCGAAGGCACCGCCGCAGATGAACAGAATGTTGTCCGTGCTGATCTGGAGGAACTCCTGGTGAGGGTGCTTCCGGCCGCCTTGAGGGGGAACGTTTGCAACGCATCCCTCGATGATCTTCAGAAGCGCCTGCTGCACACCCTCGCCCGAAACATCTCTCGTAATCGAAGGGTTCGGGCTTTTGCGAGCGATCTTGTCGATCTCGTCGATATAGATGATGCCTTGCTCGGCCCGAGCGACGTCATAGTCGGCCGCCTGGATCAGACGAAGGAGGATGTTCTCGACATCCTCCCCTACATATCCGGCCTCTGTTAGCGACGTGGCGTCGGCGATTGCGAAAGGCACCTCCAGGATTCTTGCCATGGTTTGGGCCAGGTGCGTCTTTCCCGATCCGGAAGGCCCAAGCAACAGGATGTTGGCCTTTTGGAGCTCGACGTCCTCACTCTTGCGCTTGGACCAGACCCTCTTGTAGTGGTTGTAGACGGCGACGCTAACGACTTTTTTGGCTTGCTCCTGCCCGACTACGTACTCATCGAGCCGCTGCGAGACCCATTTGGGATTCAGGCCCTTGGCCATCAGTCCCGAAGGGTCTCTAGGATGCGCCGGGCTCTCCTCAGCGATTATCTGGTCGCAAAGAGTGACGCATTCATCGCAGATGAAGACGCGGTCAGGCCCCGCGATGAGGCGCTTGACCTGCGTCTGGATCTTGCCGCAGAAGGAGCACTGGTAATCCGTGCGTCTGGTCATGTGACCCCCCGGTCTACTTTTTAGCGGGCTCCACGCCGTCCTCAGTCCGGTTCGTGTAAACGTCGTCGATTAGGCCATAGTCCTTTGCCTGCTCAGCAGTCAAATAGAAATCTCGATCGCTGTCTCTGGCCACTCTCTCGTAGGGCTGCCCGGTGTTGTCGGCGATAATCTGGTAGAGAACGTCCTGAAGCCTGAGTATCTCCCTCGCCTGAATCTGCATATCGGTAGCTTGCCCCTGGGCGCCTCCGGCTGGCTGGTGCATGTGGACCGTCGAGTTCGGCGTCGCGAAGCGCTTACCCTTTGCCCCGGCGCAGAGCAGCACCGTCCCGAAACTGGCCGCCCCACCGACACAAATGGTCGAGACGTCGGGGCGGATAAGCTGCATGGAGTCATAGATCGCCAGGCCGGCGGTGATCACGCCTCCGGGACTGTTTATATATAGGCTAATATCGCGTTCCGGGTCCTCCCGGTCCAAGAACAGTAGCTGCGCGATTATGTTGTTGGCTACTTGGTCCATTATTGGGGTCCCTAGAAAGATAATCCGCTCCTTGAGGAGCAGAGAGTAGATATCGTACGCGCGCTCTCCTCGCGCCCCCGACTCCACCACCATCGGGATCAAATCCTCAGGCCGTTGAATCACCGGCATCACCCCCTTTTTCCTTGTCGTCTTCAGTGGGCTCAACGGCACCGTTGCCGTCCGCCTCGTTCTGTTGCTGTGGCACTGATTCACCCTTCGCGATCGAAACCAGCCGATCAATGGCTTTCTCGGTGATAAGTGACTGCCGCACCGCGCTTGCAGATATCTCTCTATCGTCGCGGCCGGACTTCAGGGAGTCTATACGCCCCTCGATGTCCTCTTCCGACACATCCACGCCTTCGAGCTCCGCGACTTTCGAGATGGCGAATGTGCGTTTGAGTCGCTGGGCCGCCTCCTCTTCCATCTCACTTCGTGACTCTTCTTCGGTCTTTCCTCTCGACTGCAGGTAGTCGTCGACGCGGATGTTTACCCTTTGGAGAAAGGAGTCACGTTCCGCCTCCATGTGGTCGGCCTCGTGCTGGAGCGTGACTAAGGGCAGGTCGAGGGTCATGCCATCCACCAGTGCGGCCACGACGGCTTCCCTGTGCATGTTGGCGCTCCGCTCCTCGCCTTCTTGTTTCAGCTCGTCAGCGACGGACTCGCGGAGGGACGCTAGGTCGTCGTAACCGTCACCGACGCCCTTCGCAAACTCGTCGTCGAGATCTGGGACGTTCCTCTCCTTCACCTCACTCACGTTCACGTTGAAGCTGACCTCTTCACCCGCGAGCGTTGAGTCGGCGTGGTCTTCGGGGACGGCCAAGATGAACTCGGCCGGGGCCTCGGTTGTCGACCCCACGAGTTTCTTGGCAAATCCTGGCAAAGGCCGGTCGCTGTCCTCGTTGAGGAAATATACCGCGCCCTTCTCGTCTATAATCGTCCGATCTCCGACAGTACCAAGCACGTCCATAGTTACCATGTCGCCCATGGCGACCGCGCGCTCGACGGGGTCCCAAGTTCCCTGGCTGTTCCGCATTTGTTCGATGCGGTCCTCGACGTCCGTTTCGCCAAGCTCGGCCGGCTCGGGCTCAATTCTGATCGTCTTGTAATGCGAAAGGTCGACGTCTGGGGTGAGAGGGACGGTCGCTTTCAGTGTAAATGGGTCCAGATCGAGGATCTCTAGACGCGGTGGGCCGAAGGCATCCAGCGCCCGTTCTTCAATGGCTCGGTCCGCGACTTCGGGCGCCATGGAGTCGAGGACCTCGTTAATGAGGCTCTCTCGTCCCAGGAAGTTCTCGACAATGCGACGGGGCGCCTTCCCCTTGCGAAAGCCGGAAATTACGGTACGTGGAGCGAGACGCTTATATCCGCGCTCCAGATATGGGCCGAGGTCGGAGTCCTCCAACTCGATCCGGAGGACGGTCTGCTGGTCAACGACCTCTTCTTGGGTGATTTTCACGGACGCCTCCGGGCGCAAATCGAACCCGTCGATTATAGCATGGCGGAATTCTTTGCGACAGCGAGCCCAACCCCTTCCGTGCCCATCTTGGCGGGCTAAGAGCCCCCAAGACTACTCCATCCGCCACCCGAATATTCGCCCGAACTGGTAGGTCAGAACGGGGGCAACCTCCGCTACGGTGATCTCTGTGGATAGCTCCGAAGCCATGGTCGTCACGGAAGCCTCGGGCATGCCACACGGCACGATATGATCGAAATACGACTTGTCGGTGTTCACGTTGAGGGCGAAGCCATGCATCGTGACGCCGCGGCTGATCCTGACCCCTATGGCGGTTATCTTTGCCCCCCCGACCCAGACCCCTGTCGGTCGGTCGGTGCTCTCCCCCTGAATTCCAAACTCGGCCAGGGTCGCGATTACGACTTCTTCGAGCGTGCGCACGTACTTGAGCGGACCGCCTCCCCACTTGCGCAGGTCCACGATGGGGTATGCGACTATCTGGCCGGGCCCATGATAGGTCGCTTCGCCTCCCCGGTCGATGTGATGGACCTCGGCACCCAGCTCCCGAAGCGTGTCAGGCGATGCGAGTACGTCCGAGTCTTTGCCCCGACGGCCCAGCGTGTAGACGTGCGGGTGCTCCAGCAAAAGAAGGACATGGGACAGCAGTCCATCTGCCACCTGGCGATGTAGGGTCTTTTGCAGATCCCAGGCGTCGAGGAAATCGACGCGGCCAGCGGATATGCACACGCACGGGTCCAAAGCAGTGTCCTGCGATACGTTGCCGGGTTCTTGGGAATCGATGGCCAACTCTATCACTGTCGAGGGTTGCTTATATCCGCGTGTTATGGTCCATGGCTTCCATGTGGCGCTTCACCGAGCCGGTAAACGCACTGGCCTCGGCTCCGTCGACTATGCGGTGGTCGAACGTGAGGCCCACGTTCATGATCGACCTGATGGCGATTGCATCGTCGATCACCACCGGGCGCTTGACAATAGCCTCGGTCGTCAGAATGGCGGCTTGTGGGTAGTTGACCAGTGCGCGGGACACCACCGAGCCGAGCACTCCCGTGTTGTTCACGGTGAAGGTGCCGCCCTGCACGTTTTCCAGCGAGAGCTTGCCCTGCCTGGCTTTTTCAGATAGGGAGTCCACGGCCAACGCCAAACCGGTGATCGTCAGCTTGTCTGCGTCGTGGATCACGGGCACAAGGAGACCGACCGGAGCAGCAACCGCGACCCCGATGTTGGTCCGGTGCTTTATCAAGATCGCGTCGCCGTCCCACGACGAATTGAGCAGAGGGTTCTCCTTCAGGGCGGCCGCCACCGCGTGCAGCGCGAAGGCCAGATACGTGAGGTTGACTCCCTCGCGGGCACGGAACTCGTCCTTGACCGCCTCACGGAATGTCACGATGCCGGTAACATCTACCTCGACGGAGCTCCATGCCTGCGGGATTTCAGTGGTGCTCTTCACCATGTTCTGGGCGATCATGCGCCGGAGAGGGGTCAGCGGAACCCGTGCCTCGTCGGGCCCTTCGGAGCGAACAGGCCTCGCACCCGAGTCGATGGAGGCTTGCACGTCCGCCCGGGTGACCCTTCCGCCGATGCCCGTACCCGTGATAAGCGCCAGATCGACGCCGTGCTGTTCGGCCAGGCGGCGTACGGCCGGGGAGTAGCGACGGCCTCGGTCGCCGCCGCCCTCGGTCTCGATCGGCGCGGACGGCCCTCCCGAGCCCGTCGGGCCCACCGGCGCCATGTTTTTGATCAACACGCCCATTCTGTCGATCACAGGCGGTTCTGCCACCTCGGCTGTCTTCTGGAGGGAGGCATTCAGGTCAGGCCCGACGCCAGGCTCTTCGCCCTCGACCTCCATCTCGGCGATCACCGCGCCCATAGGCACCGTCTCACCCTCCTCGGCGATGATCTTTGACATCGTACCCGTCGCCGGTGAGGGCATCTCCAAGTTGACCTTGTCGGTGATGACCTCGACCAGCGGGTCGTACTTCTCAACCCGGTCGCCTGGCGACACCAGCCACCGACCGATAATCCCCTCGGTGACCGACTCCCCGACCTGAGGAAGCTCTATCTTCATATCAATTTCGACCAACCGCTGAGACCGCTGGGGCAGGTGGCACACCTCGGTCCGCGACTTCCCATCTCGGCGGACTCTGCGACCTCTGCGGTGAGTTGCACGTCATGCATTTCAATAGTCCGCCAGCTTGCGGATGGCCTCGGCGATCTTGTCAGTGTCCAGCATGAACTTCGCTTCCAGGGGTGGGCTGAAGGGCATGGCCGGCACGTCGGGCCCGGCGAGCCTGACAACGGGCCCGTCCAGGTAGTCGAAGGCCTCCTCGGCGATCACGGCGGATACCTCTCCGCCAACGCCTCCAGTCTTGGTGTCCTCGTGTACGATTAGTGCCTTGCCGGTTTTTTTTACAGAGCTAACAACGGTTCCCCTATCCATGGGTGCCAGCGTGCGCAGGTCGACCACCTCGGCGCTGATCCCCTCGCCGGCCAGGCTCCGTGCCGCCTCGATGCAGTGGTGGACCATGAGCCCGTATGTGATGACACTGATGTGCTCGCCCTTGATCTTGACCTCAGCCTCGCCCAGCGGCACCGTGTACTCCTCGTCGGGGACCTCGCCGCGCACCAACCGGTAAGTGCGTTTGTGTTCGAGGAAGATCACCGGGTCATCGTCGCGGACGGCGCTCTTCAACAGCCCCTTCGCGTCGTACGGCGTGGCCGGTGCGACGACCTTGAGGCCTGGACTGTGGGAGAAGAACGCCTCGACGCTCTGTGAGTGGTAGAGGCCGCCGCGCACTCCGCCCCCGTATGGAGTCCGGGCCACTAGAGGTACGCTGATCTTGCCTTCCGTACCGTATCTTGCGCGGGCCGCCTCTCCCAGCAACTGGTTGAACGTCGGCCAGATGAAGTCCGCGAACTGAATCTCGCAGATAGGGCGCATGCCGTTCATGGCCGCCCCCAGGGCAATCCCAGCGATGGACGATTCGGCGAGAGGCGTGTCTATTATTCTGTCTTCACCGAACTCATCGATGAATCCGTCGGTGGCCAGAAAGACCCCTCCTCGACGGCCGACGTCCTCGCCTATCACGAAAACGCGCTCGTCCCTCGCGAGCTCCTCGCGCATTCCGTCCCTGACCGCTTCGAGGACCGTCTTTACGGCGATTGTCCGCTCCGTAGGCCGGTGGCGTAGACGTGGTCATAGAAGCCGTCGACGCTCGGGTATGGGGCTGACTCGGCGAACTGCGTCGCGTCATCGACCTGACTCTTGGCGTCGGCGTGGAACTGCTGATCGGTCGTTTCAGAAAGTGCGCCGACCTCTTCCAGCCTTTCCTTCAGGATCTTGAGGGGGTCGCGCTTTCGAGCCTCCTCAATCTCCTCAGCGGCGCGGTAACGCCGGTCGTCGTCGTCGCTCGTATGCGGAAGGTAGCGCTCTACCATGGCTTCGACGAGCGAGGGGCCCAGGCCGGACCTGGCTCTTCTTGCCGCCTCAGAGGTGGCTTCGTAGACGGCCGTGATGTTGCACCCGTCCACCACGATGCCGGGCATGCCGTAGCCCTGGGCCCGGCTGGCTACGCTGTCCACCGCCATCTGCAGTTTCCTGGGCACCGAGATGGCGTAGCCGTTGTTCTCGCAGAAGAAGATCACCGGAAGTCGGTGGATGCCGGCGAAGTTCATCGCCTCGTGGCAGTCGCCCGTACTGGATGCGCCGTCGCCGAAGTAGACGATCACCACGGTGTCCTCACCCCGCATCTTGGCCGCCAGGGCAGCTCCGACCGCCTGCGGGATCTGCGTGCCCACCACGTTGGAGAGGTTGATCGCCCCGAGCTCAGGGTACGCACCGTGGAGAGGGAACTGGCGCGCACCGCTCATCCTCTCCCCGTCTTTGGCCAGGAAGCTGAGCAATACCTCTCTCGGCGTCATGCCCAGGCTTAAGAGAACGGCGAGGTCGCGGTAGTTCGTGTAGAAGTGGTCGCTTCCGACGCGGAGGGCGCGAACGCTGCCGATCTGGCCCGCTTCATGGCCCTGAGCGGAGGCCACGATGGCGGCCTTACCCTGCCGGTTGAGCATCCAGAGACGTTCATCGAGCGTCCGGCAGAGGACCATCTGCCGGTACATCTCCACGAGGTCGTCCGGGCTGAGGTCAGCCGGGGTGGAGCGGTCAAGGGACATAGTCGTATTAGACTCTCCGTCGCCACCGGCCATAGGCCGTCTCCTCCGGGACGGGTGTCGTTGGCGCAATTATATGGGCCGTCTGAAGGCAGAGTCAAAATCAAGACGTAAGGGCTGGACGAGGCTTCTCCCGCGGCGTCTTGACACCTGGGTACCGCTCGGCTAGCGTCTCGGGCACATCGACACTCACGATAACGGGAGGTCTCCGTGCTACTTGAAGGTAAGAAGGCGCTCATAACCGGGTCGCGCCGGGGCATCGGCCGTGGAATCGCCTTGGCTTTTGCCGAGCAAGGTGCGGACGTCGGGATTAACGATATCGAGCGTGACCAGGCGGCCGAGGACACGATGGCTATGGTCCGGGAGCAGGGCCGCGACGCGAGTTGGCACCTGGCCGATATTTCCGACAGCAGTGACATCAACAGGATGTTTGACGAGTTTGTTGAACACCACGGTCGCATCGA
Source organism: Chloroflexota bacterium (assembly GCA_027624995.1). GTDB lineage: Bacteria > Chloroflexota > Dehalococcoidia > Lucifugimonadales > CATQGZ01 > CATQGZ01. The sequence goes on along the minus strand of JAQBTI010000003.1, from coordinate 13,897 downwards.
CGTTCTGGTGAACAATGCAGTCGCTAGTAGGAAAATACACACACTGGAGATCGTTGAAGATGACTGGGACTTCGAAGTCGGTAACGCCCTGAAGGGCTATTTCTTATGCAGTCAGAGGGCTGCGAAGGAGATGGTGAAGCAAGGCGAAGGTGGCAAGATAGTCAGTATCAGCAGCGTACATGCGTTTCGGGCCTGGCCCAACGACCTCGTGTACGGAGTCTGCAAGGCGGGCGTAATCCGGATGGCGCAGAGCCTGGCCGTGGACCTGGCTGACCACGGCATCACAGCGAACTGTGTCGCCCCGGGATTCATCGATAGCCAGCTTCTCGCGCCGGAGGACGAGCACCTTCGCGGTACGGGAGAGCCATACAAGAAGGCCATGCACGCAATTCCGAGCCGCAGGACGGGGGTCCCGCGGGACATAGCGGGCGCGGTGGTCTTCCTTTGCTCGGAGCTGGGGGACTACGTCAACGGTGACTGCATCACGGTCGACGGGGCATTCTTGGCGGGCGGCACTCCGCCGTAGCCTCCGAACACCAGACTTAACCACAGAGACCGCAGAGAAAAAAGGACGAGAAAGCTCATACGGCTGCGTTCTCCGCGCCCTCCGCGGTGAGTTCTTTTCGGGCTTCAATCCAGTCGAGCCAGGTATTGGCCCACGATGTCGACGCCGACGAGCCCGCTGTACGCCTTCTGGAGCCGGTCCGTGACCGGCCCGGGCACGGCGCCGTTACCGATGGTCGCACCGTTGACTGACGAGACAGGGCAGATGCAGAAGCTGGTTGAGGTCACAAATGCCTCGTCTGCCGTGTAAGCGTCAAAGAGGTCGATGTCGGTCTCCCGGAGCTCGATCCCCAACTCCTGGGCCAGCTCTATGGTGGTCTGCCGGCTGATTCCCGCTAGGACGTACTGTTCCCTGGGCGTAAACAGGACGCCGTCCTTCACGATGAAGATATTCGCGCCGTTCCCCTCGCAGATATTGCCGTTCACGTCCAGAAGCACGGCCCAGGAGTCTGGCGCCTGCGCCTTGACCTCGAGCTCGGCTAGGACGAAGTTTATGTAGTGGTGGAGCTTGGCTCTCGGGCTGACCGAGTCCGGCGGCGTGCGCCTTATGGACGGCACCATAATCGGTAGCCCGTCGACGTAGTACTTCGCCCTTTGTGCGAACGGAAGAGGCAGACACTCCACTAAGACAGTCGGCTTCGGGTCCGGCGAGGACCGCTCACCTCGCGTAACGCGCTGCGAAACCCAGTAGTCGTCAGACTCATCGATCAGGGGCAGGTTGGCCTCCAGCACCTCCATCGTGAGGCCGGCCATCTGCTCTTTGGACATCCCTGGATCGATCCTCATGTACTTCAAGGAGTTGAACAGCCGGTCCAGATGCTCATCGAGCTTGAATATCCGGCCGCCGAACGTCCGAGTCGTGTCGAAGACGGCGTCCCCCAAGAGGAACCCTGCATCGCGAATCGAGACTCGCGCCTGACTCTCGGGGACGATGTCTCCGTTGAAGTATGCGACTCTTTCCTGCGTCATCCCTACTCCTTCAAGGGGTTACTTCTCGTATTCTCGCGGCTCCAGCGAGCTGACGTACAGCCACAGCGCCGTAACCTCGTCGTCCGTGAGGTTGGCCAAGGTTTCCCAGGGCATGAACTCTTGATCGAGCTTCCTGAACGGAGTGACTCCCGTCTGTATGGCCTTTCCGAAATCGGCCTCGGACCAGTCGGAAACTGCCAGGTGAGTCAGGTTTGGCGCCACTGGGGCGTCACCACCCTCGCCGGGAAGCGTGCCGCCCGAAAGGTGCTCCCCGTGGCAGGCCGTGCAGACGGTCGCCAGGTACTCCCCGTACTCTTTGGTGACGCCCTTGGCGGGAGAGGCGGGGCGAGGCGCCTCGTGGTCGATCACGCTGGCAGGGAGAATTTCCGAGTCGAGAAGGGTGATTATTCTGCCCAGAACACCCAGCTTGGTCTCCTTCAGGTCGTTGTCCACCGGGGGTAGGCTTTTCAGGTAAGCGATGATGTCGCCCAGATCTTGGTCGCTGAACTTGTTGAAGTAGTTCGACGGCATGATCACCAGGGGCTTTCCATCGTTCCCGATACCGTTCCGAATTGCGCGCACGTAGTCGACATCACTATAGCTGCCTCCGATTCCCCCCAGACCGCTTGTGAGGTTGGTCGGTGCTATCCTGCCGAAGACCGGGTCTTCATCCAGGAGTTCACCCTCGAGCTTCAGGCCGTGACACTCGACGCAGAGGCCGTACGACCTGACGATGTGCTCGCCTCGGGCGGGGGCACCGGCATCGGTCGGCACGGTGACACCGGCCACCGTGACATCGTACGTCTTGTTCACACGGGAGCCGCCGATAAGGAATAGAACCAGGATCAGCAAGACTAGGACTCCAACGAGTCCGCCAAGGGCAATGCCTACCCACTTCAACACCTTAAAGATTCGTCCACGTGTCATCTAACGCACCTCACTGTAGTGTCTCAACCGATAGCCAAACTGCCAGACGATCTCAATGAACGAGAGGTCAGCCTCCTTTATCTTGCTCCGGAGCCGCCGAATATGAACATCGACAGCGCGTGTGCCGCCAAGATACTCATAGCCCCAGACCGCACTTAGCAGCGCCTCCTGTGTGTCGACCCTGCGCGGGTTGGACGCCATCAACCGCAGCAACTCGTACTCCTTCAAGCGGAGGTCGATACGCCAGCCGCTGACCGAACATCGGCGTTCATCATCGACGATGTTATCGATCAGGGCGACTTGTGTTGGCTGGTCAGGCGACATAACGAGGTCTCTATCATCTGAGACCGAGATGGCCTTGATACCGTGGTCAGCCAGATACTCGTCCAGACTTTGACTGTGGGTCGTTCCAGCCCTTTCGATCATGAAGCCGGCCTCCGGCTAGTCTCGCCGCTGTAGAGAGGTGTGCTATCCGGTGTCGCTTTCGACCGGTACGCCCACTGAATTGCCCCACTCGGTCCACGAGCCGTCGTAGTTGCGTACGCGCTCGTAGCCCAGGAGGTACTTGAGAACGAACCAACTGTAAGAGGCCCTCATGCCGAGGCGGCAGTACGGGACGACTTCCTTATCCGGCGTTGCTCCTACCTTCTGATAGAGGTCGGCTAACTCGTTGGCCGGTCGGAAGGTGCCATCATCGCCCGCTCCGTCGTCCCATTGGACGTGTATCGCCCCGGGTATTCTGCCCTTGCGATATACCCCGGTCTGGTCAAAGCCGGCCGAAGCGGCCAGTTCACCCCTGTACTCCTCAGGCGTGCGTGTGTCGAGCAGTGCGACGCTGGGGTCTCGAAGACTTTTCAGGACGTGGTCCTTCGTGGCTCGGATGCTGCGGTCTGGGACGCCTGCTCTGTAGGTAGCGGGCGCCGGGCTAGGGACCTCCGTCGCCAGCGGGCGACTCTCCTGCGTCCACTTGGTCCGCCCTCCGTTCATGAGCCGTACGTCGCTGTGCCGGTAGTACTTGAGGAGCCAAAATGCCCAGGTCGCGGAGCGGTTATTACCGTCGCCGTAAAGGACTACGGTCGTATCGTTCCCGACGCCGGACCTTCCGAGGAGCCCTTCCAATTGAGACAGGCCGGGAATGTCGCGCGATACTTGGTCTTCTAGGTCGATGTGAAGGTCCCAACCAATCGCTCCCGGGATGTGGCCCTGACCGTAGCCAGCTGCCAAATCCGCGTCGACCTCTATGACCGCCACCGACTGGTCGTTCAGATGTTCCCCGACCCAGTCTGTGCTGACCAAGACCTCGGGGTGGGCATACGGTTCCATCATTGATACGCTCCGGGGCTTTGGATTTCAGGATGAATATATGCCAGTAGGCCCTGGAGTTCAAGCTCTGTCGCATTGCGTCCGTGGTCTTGCCTACTGTAAGATGGGTAGGGTGCCCGCACGTGGTGGGGCCAGTTCCCTTTGTGTCATGCGTCTGGAGGCTAAATGAACGCTCGGTGGATGCGAAATAGCTCCATCTATCTTCTGATCGTCGTCGCCCTCATCGCAATCCTCTTCACTCTGTTCTCCGAGCCTCTAGGTGGCTCCAGAGAGGTCCCCATTAGCCAGGTAATAGCCATGGCTGCAAGCGGGGACGTGGACCGGATCGAGATCAGCGGGGACAACCTCACCGTCCTGACGAACAATGGGGAAACCGTCACCTCACGTAAGGAAGAAGGGGCCAGCCTGGTGGGGCTGCTGAACGATGCGGGGGTGGACCCGGTCGGCAGCAGGCTCGAAGTGGTCGTACAGGGCTCGAGCGGCCTCGGAAGCCTCTTCCGGATCTTCATCAATTTCCTACCGTTGATCTTCTTCGGCGCGATCCTGCTATTCATGATGAGGCAGGCACAGGGCAACAGTAACCAGACATTCAGCTTCGGTCGCAGCCGTGCGCGCATGTTCGTGGGCAACAGCCCGGCCGTAAGCTTCAATGATGTCGCTGGCGTAGATGAGGCGAAGGAGGAGCTTCAGGAGGTCGTGGAGTTCCTGAAGTTCCCTGAGCGCTTCCTCACCCTGGGCGCCAAGATTCCCAAGGGTGTACTCCTTGTCGGGCCTCCGGGCACGGGCAAGACGCTCCTAGCACGGGCCGTGGCCGGCGAGGCGGGCGTTCCTTTCTTCTCGATCAGTGGCTCCGAGTTCGTCGAGATGTTCGTGGGTGTCGGCGCCTCCCGAGTCCGAGACCTATTTGACCAAGCCAAACGTAACGCCCCCTGCATCGTGTTCGTGGACGAGATCGACGCAGTGGGACGTCATCGCGGGGCCGGCCTAGGCGGAGGCCACGACGAACGAGAACAGACCCTCAACCAGATCCTTGTCGAGATGGACGGGTTCGATACCAACACCAACATCATCGTGTTGGCGTCAACGAACCGGCCAGACATTCTCGACCCCGCTCTGCTCCGACCGGGCCGGTTCGACCGGCGGGTGATGCTGGACAATCCGGACGTTCGCGGTCGCATCGAGATACTCAAGGTCCATTCCAAGGGTAAGCCTCTAGACGAAGACGTGAACATGGACAAGGTAGCGAAGCTCACGACCGGATTCAGCGGGGCTGATCTCGCCAATCTTGTGAACGAGGCGGCGATCCTGGCTGCACGGCGCCTGAAGACTACTATCACCGCAGACGAGTTCGCTGAGTCGGTAGACAGGGTGATGACCGGCCCCGAGCGAAAGAGCCGGGTGGTCAGTGAGAGAGAGAAGGAGTTGACCGCCTACCACGAGGCTGGCCACGCCCTTGTCGCGCACCTCCTTCCAGATGCCGATCGTCCCTACAAGGTAACGATCGTCGCCCGAGGGCAGACCGGGGGCCACACCCGATACCTTCCCGAAGAGGACAGGAGGCTCTGGACCAAGAGCCAGTTCAAGGCCATGTTGGCGGCCGCCATGGGAGGCCGCGTGGCAGAAGAGGTCGTCTTCAACGAGACGACCACGGGCGCGAGCAACGACCTGGAGCAGGTCACCAACATCGCCCGCACGATGGTGACAAGGTACGGCATGAGCGAGAAGCTCGGTCCGCGCACGTTTGGGAAGCGTGAGGAACTTGTATTCCTCGGTAGGGAGATCTCGGAGCAGCGCGATTACGGTGACAGCGTAGCCGAGACCATTGACAGTGAAGTGCGCAGCCTGATCGACGGCGCCCACCAGACAGCTATCGGACTGCTCACCGGCCACATCAACAAGTTGACGCAGCTCGCGAAGTACCTCATCGTTAACGAGACCATAGAGGACGAGGCTCTGAGCCAGTTGTTCGCGTCCCAGGCGCCGCCCCTAGAGGACCCGGTCCCCGCGTAGGCTAGGCCCCGGACCCAGTTCTCCCCCTCGCAGCGACAAAGCGTCATGTCCCCCGTAATAGCTGACTCGCTCTGTTAGTCTCCCAGTCGTTCCAGCGCAGGCGGGAATCCATCGTCTCCCGGAACATCTGCTCTGGCCCAGTCTCCCGCCTACTTCGTGGCGAAGCCTAGCTTCGGAAGCACCTGTGCCAGCGCGTCCAAGACATCCTGAATCTCTTCCGGCGTACAGTAGCCCATGTGCCCGATTCTGAAGATCTTCCCCGCAAGCTCTGCCTGTCCGCCGGCCAGCACTACGTCGTGCTCCTCGCGCAACAGGCCGTTGAGCTTTGCACCGTCCACGCCGTCAGGGACCCTGACGGCCGTGACAGTGTCAGATGCGACGCTCTCTTCGGGGAACAGCGATAGTCCCAGGTCCTTGATTCCCTGACGAGTCATCCGTCCGATTCCGGCGTGGCGCTCGAAGACACTGCCCATGCCCTCGTCCAACAGCTTCTTCAGCGCCAGGTCCATCGCGAACATGATCGAGATTGCCGGAGTGTAGGGAGGCTGGCCCTTCTCCAGGTAGCTCCGGTACTGTGCCATGTCGAAGTAGAACCTTGGCATACGTGCCTCGGCGTGCGCCTGCCAGGCCCGCTCGCTGAAGGTGATAAATGCTAGGCCCGGCGGGAGCATCCAGCCTTTTTGAGACGCTGAGACGACGACATCACAGCCCCACGCGTCGGTCCTAAGCGGCAGCGAAGCCACGCTGCTGATGCCGTCTACAAGCACCAGCTTGTCAAACTCTCCTTTGGCGACTCCGGCTACGGCCTCGAGGTCATTGGTGACTCCGGTCGAGGTCTCGTTATGCGTTACGAGAACAGCCTTTATCTCAGAGTCATTTCGGAGAGCCTTCCTGAGCGCGTCCGGGTCCACCGTCGTCCCAAGAGGAAAGCTGAGCCTGGTGACCTCGGCCCCGAAGATTTCGGCAATCTGGGCGAATCGATCGCCGAAAGCGCCTATGGAGAGGTTTATCACTCTATCGCCGGGAGAAAGTGTGTTGACGACGGCCGCTTCCATCGCCGCAGTACCCGAACCGGTGATGACGTACAAGTCGCTCTCGGTATCGAAGACCTGCTTCAGCCGGGCGGTGGCCCTGTTCAGCAGTTCGGCGAACTCGGGTCCCCGATGATTGATCATGGGGCCCGACATCGTCTCGAGGATGTCATCGGGTAGAGGGATCGGGCCGGGCGTGCGAAGGTTCACAGTTCATCCTTGATCTCGGTAGGCTCGCGCCAACGAAAATTCTAGCACAACGAACGGTTCACGGAGCGACCGTCGGCTGGATCGGTGTATCCGTTCTCTGTTCAGGCGTTGCTCGGACTGCTATTCTTGCGCCTGGCGGGCCTAGCCTGAGCCGGTTGGCGGGCAAGGCCGGACCGGAGGGTATGGACAAGAATACGCACAGCCGGGCCGCCGTCCGCCCCATCCTGGAACCCCAAGCAGAGTCTCAAGTCCAGAGGCGTTTGTCGCTTCTGAGCACCACCTTTGCATCCCTTGAATACCGCGACTACGTGTATCTGTGGCTCGGCCAGATTACTCACTCGGGCGCACTGTGGATAGACATGATTGCAAGGTCGCTGCTGGTCCTGCAGCTCACCGGGTCCCCGGTCCACCTGGGCCTCGTCATGGCGACCAGGACCCTGCCAGCTGTAATCTTCGGCGTCTTTGCCGGAGTCGTTGCCGATAGCTTCGACAGACGGACGATCCCGCTAACCACTAAGGTCACTGTGTTCGGCCTCAGCGCCGTGTTCGCCGCCCTGATCCTCGGTGGTTGGATAGACCTCTGGCATGTCTATGTATTCACATTTCTACGAGGATTCACAATGGCGTTTGACCAGCCTGCCCGTCGCGCCATGATACCCAGCATCGTGCCGGCCGAGCTGGTAACCAATGCGATGGCCTTGAGCGCAGGCAGCATCCAGGTGATGCGAATACTAGGGGCGGGATTGGCGGGCGTTATCATCGCATTCGGCGGACTCGAGATGGCATTCCTAACGATAGTCTTCTGTTATGCGGGAGCCGCCGTCTTCACGTGGCTCCTGAAGGTCCCGGGTCACGCTAGACCTGACTATCGCGGCGTCCGCGGCATGGGAAGCGACCTCAAGGAAGGCGTCAGGTTTGCCTGGAGAGTGCCCGCAATTCGCGGGGTTTTTCTTGTGGCCCTGGGCTACTTCACGTTTGGCATGACGTTCGTTTCGATCTTCGCTCCGCTCTTTGCGGTCAAGGTACTGGACATAGGCGAGTCAGGATTCGGGTACATGATGGCAGTGACCGGGCTGGGAGGCGTGGCCGGAGCGCTCCTACTCGCAGCAATCAGCCCGGGCCGAAGAGGTCTGCTGTTGACCGGCGTGCTGGCCGGACTCGGAGTACTTCTGATCGGTTTCTCCGCCGTAAGCTACCTGGACTCGGTCGTCCTTGTCTTTGTGGCCGCGGGCTTGGTAGGCCTCGGAACGTCGGTGTTCTTCCCGATCGCCAACGCCGTACTGGTCCAGGAGGCCCCCGAGGACATGCGCGGACGAGTGCTGGGACTGCTCAGCCTGGACCGCGGGATGACAACGCTCGGCGGCGCGGCCGCGGGATTCTTAGTCGTCGCAATGGGCGTGCAGACCACACTGATCGTATTCGGCGTATGCTGCATTCTCAGCGCCCTGGTAACCCTTGCCGTCGTTCCATCGATTCGCCGTATCGACTAGTGGGGACAGAATGACAGATCGAAGAGACCGCCCTTACAAGGTCAAAGTCGAACGCAACGTTGCCGCCGAGACGCGGGACGGGACGGTGCTCAGGGCTGACGTATACAGACCGGACTCCGATGCCTCCCACCCGGTGATCCTTTGCCGGACGCCCTACGACAAGACCGGTGAAGCCGATACCGCCAGGCAGCTCGCGTCTAGAGGCTATATAGCCGTCGCCCAGGATGTCCGCGGCAGGTATGCCTCGGACGGGGAGTTCTTTTGGCAGTTCCAGGACAACTCGGAGACCTTCGATGCGCAAGACGGGTACGATGCAGTCGAGTGGGCAGCCGGTCTCCCCGGAAGCGACGGTCAGGTCGGGACGTGGGGGCACTCGTACCCCTCCTGGTGCATCTGGCGCATGGCCGCAACACGTCCGCCGCATCTGAAGGCGCTGTTCGCAGGCGGGATGGCCTCCAGGCTCATGGACTTGACCTTCGGGATCTTCGAGACGGGACGCAGGCTCCAGTGGACCCACAATATGGCCGTCAATGCCCGAAGACGGGCCGGAAACACATCCGGTCCCGGGTCGCGCGAGGAGGCCGACCGGTGGTGGCAGGAGGTCCACCGCGGAAAGTGGGTGTGGCACCTGCCCCTGGACGACGTTCCCGACGAGGTCTTTTCGACACTTGCGCCCAAGCTGAAGCGGTACATGAGGGAGCAGAACAAGGAATTTTGGGCGTTCCCCGAGATACACGGCCAGGTCGCCGTACCCACCTGCCAGTTAACAGGATGGTATGACCGTCTCATAGGTACAGTCGACAACTTCGCAGGCATGGCACAGAACGGACCCGAGGCGGTCAATAACCAGCACCGGATCGTGATCGGCCCATGGGGTCATTCGAATGTCGAGTTGGTTGGCCGGCAGGGTCCATTGGACTTTGGTCCTCAAGCCCACACGACCTATATCGGGGAGGTAGCTCGCTGGTACGACTATCGCTTCAAGGGAGTAGATAAGGGGATTGGCTCGGAGCCTCCCGTGAAGCTGTTCGTAATGGGCGAGAATCGCTGGAGATTCGAAGAGCAGTGGCCGCCGCCGGGCACTCGTTACGTCGAGTTCTTCCTTCATAGCAATGGGGCGGCCAACACGGTGCGTGGTGACGGCGTGCTGTCCACGACGGAGCCGCAAGACGAGCGACCGGATGAGTACGATTACGATCCTCGCGACCCGGTCATGAGCCTCATGGGCCTCGACGCTCAGGCTGCGCCCCGCGACCAGGCTCCGCTCGACGACCGCGAGGACATCCTCGTATATGCAACGCCTCCTCTAGCGAGCGCGGTGGAAGTAATCGGGCCTGTAGTACTAAAGCTCTGGGCGTCGTCAAGCGCGGTCGAGACCGACTTCACCGCGAAGCTAATCGACGTTCACCCGAGCGGCCTGGCGGTCAACCTCTCATACGGCATCATGCGGACGAGCTACCGTGGCGGCTACGAGAATCCAGCTCCGATGCAGGCGGGAGAGCCTTACGAGTTCACGGTCAAGCTCGGGCCGACCGGGATCAGATTCGGCGAGGGGCATCGCATTCGACTCGACATCTCCAGCTCGGACTTCCCGAATTTCGACCGCAACCACAACACAGGGGCGGATTTTTGGTCAGACGCGGAGCTGCGGACGGCGCACCAAGAGGTCTACCACGATCGGGAGCACCCGTCGAGGCTGGTCTTGCCGCTGACACGTGGCCAGCCAAGCTAGGAAGTGACAGGATAGCCCGGGGCCGTTGCGACGTACACTGGGCGCGACTAGAATGTAGCCCGTCAAACAAATGTCTCAGCCCCTGCCTGGAGGATGACATGCTGATCGTAGACGGCGATTACCCGATGGCCATTGGGGCGCTGCACGGCGGACGTGACCTGACCCTGTCGATAGATGAGTTGCGAGCGAATGATGCCGCCTTGAACGGCCCTTCGTCCGACGACGACGCTATGTGCTCCCTTCCGGAGATGCGCAGGGGCGGCGTGGCAGTCGCACTGGTCAAGATAGTCTCCTGCATCCTGCGTCCGGGTCACAAGCACGGCGATGTCCGGACCGACCACCAGGCGCACGCCTCCGGCAAGGGACAGCTAGCCTATTATCAGATTCTCGAGGCGACAGGGGAGACCCGGCTCCTCAAGACCTCGGACGACTTCAAGACGCATATGGACGCGTGGTCCGACGCCGAAAGCCGCGAAGAGCTCCCCGTCGGCATGGTATTGGGCATGGAGGGGGCTGACGCCATCACGTGGCCCGGCCAAGTGCACGATTGGTACGACGCAGGTCTCCGCGTGATAAGCCTCTCCCACTATGGCGTCAGCCGATACTCCCACGGGACCGGGACGGGTACCGACGGAGGCCTCTTGCCTCCCGCGAAGGAGCTCCTCAGAGAGATGGACTCGCTGGGAATGATATTGGACGTGTCCCACACGTCTGACGAGTCGGTCCGGCAGGAGCTCGACATCTTCGAAGGCCCGGTCCTCGCCAGCCACCAGAATTGCCGCGCACTGTGTCCAGGCGAACGGCAATTCCCAGACCATCAGCTCCAGAGGATCATCGAACGCGGCGCCGTGATCGGCCATTCGATGGATACTTACATGATCTGGCCGGGCGGGATGGACTGGGCCAACTTCCCGCCCAAGCCGCCGTTCGACGAATCGGATGTCACCCTTGAGCACTACGTGGATCACATTGACCACGTCTGCCAGCTGGCCGGAAACTCTCTGCACAGCGCCATCGGCGGCGACACTGACGGCCAGGGAGGCGCACGACAAGCCCCGTTGGGGATCGAAACGGTCGCCGACTACCAGAAGATAGCCGATATCCTCGACACCCGCGGGTACAAGAAGCGCGACATCGAGAACGTGATGTACCGCAACTGGCAGCGCTTCTTCGAGAAGTGGCTTCCCTAGAAGGTCTAATCTAATGCAGCGTCCCGTTTTCAAAGCCCCAGGCACGCCCGTCGAGGAGCTCGATACACCGGCACTGATCGTCGATCTCGACAGGCTCGACTCGAATATCGAGACCCTCCACTCCTTCTTTCGAGATCGAGACTCCACCGTCCGGCCACACGTAGGATGCCACCGGTGTCCGGCCATCGCCCGACGGCAGCTCGCCGTCGCCGGTACGGCCGGAGGAATCGCCGTCAACACCGTCGGCGAAGCCGAGAGTTTCGCTCATCACGGATTCACCGACATATCCATCGCGAGCCAGGTCGCTTCTCCTCCGAAGATCTCTCGAGTCTGTGCTATTGCACGCGACCACACAATCACCGTCGCCTGCGACAGTTCGGTAGTCGCTGGGCGCCTGTCCGATGCCGCCGTGGCAGCAGGCGTTGTCTTGCGCGTGGTGGTGGACGTCCACACGCGGCTGGAGCGAGGTGGAGTTGAACCGGGTGAGCCCGCTGTCGATCTGGCCGTGGCAATTGAGAACGCGCCCGGCCTGCGATTCGTCGGCCTGATGACCTACGAGGGAGCCATCCTTGCGGAGGACGCCGAGGAGTTGGAAACGGAATCGCGCAGGTGTATCCAGCTAGTCCTGGACACCAGGGAGGCGGTCGAGCGAGAAGGCATCGAGGTGGAAGTCGTGAGCGTCGGAGGCACGCACAACTACGAGATTGCCGGCGCAATGTCGGGGGTCACCGAGGTACAGGCAGGTTCCTACGCACTGATGGACTACCGCTACAGGCAGTACCGCCCGCAGTTCCAGCAGGCGGCGCGGGTGATGTGCACCGTGACCAGCCACGTAGAGCCGTCGAAAGCCTTGACTGACGCGGGTGAGAAATCGATAGGGTCAGACGGTGGACCGCCAGTCGTGGACAGCCTGCCTGGAGTCACGGGGACGGGCGGGTCCGCCGAGCACGGCCACCTGGCGCTCGAGGGCGCCGCCCAGACCACGCTCGAGCTGGGAGACAAGGTCTGGTTCATTCCCCAGGACCTGGGGACCTGCTTCAACATCTACGACTACGTCTATGCCGCGCGTGCGGGCCGGCTTCAAGCAGTGTGGCCTATCGCGGCGCGGGGACGGTACCGCTAGTCCGGGAGGACACCATGGAGAACTACAGACCATCAGTTGGTACGCCTGTCGAGGAGTTGGACACGCCCTGCCTCCTCATCGACCTTGACGCCCTGGAGAGCAACTTCGAGCTGGTCGCTCAGACCTACGCCGGTACGGTCTGCAAGATGCGCCAGCACGGCAAGAACATAAAGAGCCCGGTCGTGGCCCTCAAACAGATCAGGGCCGGCGGCACCATGGGCGGCGTATGCTCTGCCAAGGTCTCGGAGGCCGAGGTCATGGTCGAGGGGGGCGTCGAGGACATTCTCATCACCAACCAGGTGGTCACCAGGGACAAGATCGCCCGAGCGTGCGCTCTGGCCAAGCAGGCGGACGTCAAGGTCGCTGTGGACGATGCGCGCAACGTCCACGACCTGTCCGTGATCGCCACTGAGCTCAACGCTACGCTGGGCATCGTCATAGAGGTGGACACGTCGATGGGGCGGGGCGGGGTCCGAAGTCCCGCGGCCGGAGTCGACCTGGCCCGTCTGGCCACCGACCTTCCGGGGCTTGTCTTCAGAGGCGTGATGAGCCACCAGACCCTCGGAGGCGGCTCGGGGGACAGAGAGAACCGAGAGGCCATCGGCAGAAAGTTTATACAGATCTGTCTAGACGTGGCGAATGCCATCGAGGATGCGGGGATCCCGGTGGAGATCGTCTCCTCGGGCGAGAGCTTCACATATGACATCGCGCCGGAAATGCCGGGAGTCACCGAGGTACAGGGTGGCACCTACGCCCTGATGGCCCACGGCCACGCGATGTCCGGCGCGTTCCAGGTGGCAGGAAAGGTCCTGGCCTCGGTGATAAGCGCGTCCCGGCCAGGAGTCGCCGTGGGGGACGTCGGCTACAGGGCCCTTACGTCGCCTGGTCGGCTTCCTGCCTTGGAGGGCCTGCCGGGAGTAAGCGTCGACTCGCTCCAGGAGGACCACATAGTACTGCGGTCAGACGGCGCCATGCCCTTGTCCCCGGGCGACAGGTTCGTGCTGCTGCCGGCCGTCCAAGACATCATGGTCAACCGCTGGGACGAGTTTGTCGCCGTGCGCGACGGCGTCGTGGAGGCGGTCTGGGACATCACTGCCCGAGGCTGCGTCCACTAGTCGAACGGGGTTGGGGAACGGTAGGGGCGGGACTGATGGACGCCCGACCTAGCCGTGATTAGATTTCAGATATGTCATTCTGAGCGGAAGCGAAGAATCTGGGGAGGCTGGGTGCAACCGGCGGTCACCAACAGCAGTCGCCCCCTGTAGACCGTCAGCGATAATGGGACGCATTTGAGGGTAGGAGAACCCGAGAGATTGTGAGGTGGTGTG
>JAQBTI010000002.1 GCA_027624995.1 Chloroflexota bacterium | reverse complement strand
TGCCCCAAAATGAGGTTACTGACATAATCGCTCAACGCTAATCCCTGACCTTTTCCCTTGACAACGACAAGGTGTTCGCCGCCAACGGCTCAAGGGACTCCGGTTTTGGAGCAGTCATCAGATGTGTACTTGGCCGAAAGAGGACACGTGAATCAGATCGGCCGCTTTGATCTCGGGAGGAGATTCTGATCGCCGATCTTGCCAGACCGCCGTTTAGCGGGGACGCAAAAGGTGGTGGTCGGGGTGGCCGGGATCGAACCGGCGACCTCCTGCTCCCAAAGCAGGCGCGCTACCGCTGCGCCACACCCCGACTCAACTGATGATAGAGAGTATCCGCCAGCCTGGCAAGACGCGGCGATCCCGCACTCCGCCTAGAGGCCGCCTCTTGGCGGGGCCGCCGTTTCCACCCGGGCGACCCGGCGGTGCGCCCCTCCACCGTGTCAGCGAGGGGCTTCGCCTAAGGGGATACCTCGACGATCATCTCTATCTCAACCGCGACGTTGAACGGGAGGGCCTCCATGCCCACGGCGGAGCGGGCGTGTTTCCCTCGCTCTCCGAAGACCTCCACAAGCAAGTCCGAAGCGCCGTTAGCCACCGCGGGTTGTTGAGTAAAATCCTGAGCCGAGTTGACCATAACCAGGATCTTGACGACCTGTGAAACTCGGTCCAAATCACCGATCTCCGCCTTCAGTGACGCCAGAAGGTTCAGCACCGTGATCTGGGCGGCTTCGTACCCTTCCTTGACGCTCAGGCCATCCCCGAGCTTGCCGATGACGAAGCTGCCGTCCCGCCGGCGCGGAGTGCGTCCCGACGTGTAGACGAGCCTGGCTCCGGGGACCGACACGGCCGTGACATAGTTTCCGGCCGGAGGGCCCGGCTCCGGGAGGGTGTAGCCGAGGCTCTGGATCCTGCTTTCGATCTTCAGTCTTCGACCTCAGCGACCATCTCGATCTCAACGGGTACGTTGAGAGGAAGGCTGGCCATGCCTACGGCCGAGCGGGCATGCTTGCCCTTGTCGCCGAAGACCTCGACCATGAGGTCTGAGCAGCCGTTTGCCACCGCAGGGGTCTCGGTGAAGTCGGGCGCCGCATTGATCATGGACAGGAGTTTGACTATTCTCTTGACCTTGTCCAAGTCGCCCAGGGTCGCCTTGAGGACGGCGAGTAGGTTGATGCCGACCAGCCGGGCAGCCTCGTAGCCCTCCTCGACGGAGAGATCCTCGCCCAGCTTGCCTCTCACCTCCGTGCCGTCCGGCCTTTTGGCCGGTATGGACCCAGAGAGGAACAGCAGGTTTCCGGTCCTGACGGCCGGCACGTAGTTGGCCACGGGAGGCCGCATCTCGGGCAGCGTGATCCCTAGCTCCTCGATCTTCTTTTCGACGATTCCCATTCTCTTTCCTCCCGTGTGATGATTTTTGGGGCTGAAGGGGCAAGAGTCCTACGCGAAAGTCAACACTCGGGCAGGATTGGCCACGATGATGGAGTCGATCTCCTCTGCTGAAAAACCCTTCTCCCGCATTCGGGGCACGATGTTATCCAGGATGTGGGCGTACCCGTGACCGCCGTACTTCGCGGTCCTGTGCTTCGCGAATATGTCCTGGGCCATGACGACACGGTCGCCGTAACCCTCGGCCACCAGTCGCTGGATGAACCCCAGCCTCTGGGCATCGTTGGGCATGTCCAGATCGCCGAGCGAGTAATACGAGACCTCCCAGCCGAACAGGTCGTACTCCAGGTAGCATCCGCTCTTTGCCAGGGCGAGCACATCGTCGGTCTCCGTGAGGGTGCGGTCCAGGTGGCCCATGATCGTCCGTCCGACGTCCCCGCCGGCTTCGGCCAGGACGTCTAGGACCTCCTGCGGTGCCTGCGGATTTCGGCCCGGGTGTATGAGCACCGCCGCGCCTGTCTCCTGCTGAGCCAGGGCCGCAGCGCGAAGGACCTTGCGCTCATTGTCCGTCAGAGGCCAGCTACAGCCGATCTCGCCGATGATTCCAGCTTTGACCCGCGTCTCTCCGACGCCGACGCGGACTTCGTCGACGATCTGCCGTGTGATGTCCGCCTCGGTCATGCTGTCCATCCCATCCGGGTGCACGGCATCGACGTAGTATCCGGCCCCCATGACGATGTTCAGTCCTGTGGCTCGGGCGATGCGGGCCAGCGCCAGCGGGTCTCGGCCAATGCCTATGGTTGTGGCGTCCACGATGGTGCCGCCCCCGGCGCGCATGTAAATCATCGCCTCGGCGGTCGCGTCCTCCTCGTCGATTAGCATGAGATTATCGAGGTTGGCGAAGGACTTGTACCGGACCCAGCCCAGGTTCTCCATTGTCACGGGCTGGTGCGCACGATGCCAGGCCGTGGCTTCGGCAGGCTCTTTGAACATGCACGAAAAGTCGATGAGCAGGTGCTCGTGGGTCGTTGTCGGACCCAGTGTATTCGGCTCGACCGCGCCGGTGACCGTCTGCACCTTGCCCTTGAGCGTCGTTTCCGTCATGGCTCTCCTTTGGCGGGTTCTCAGATACCCATGATGCTGTAGCCGGTGTCCACCCGTATGACCTGGCCCGTAATCCCGCTGGCAAGGTCGCTGCAAAGGAACAGGGCCGTTCCCGCCGCCTCGTCGTGCGTGACGTTGCGCCTCATGGGCGAGCGCTCCTCGTGCGCCCGCTTCATGGTCCGGTAACCCTTGATCACCCTTGACGAGACGGTGTCCAGGGGTCCCGGCGAGACCGCATTGACTCTTATCTTTTCGGGCCCCAGGTCGTAGGCAAGCTGGGTCACAGCGTTCTCAAGCGCTGCCTTGGCAGTACCCATGACGTTGTAGCCCGGGAACACACGCTCCGAGGCCTGGAAGGTCAAGGTGACGATGCTGCCGCCCTCGGTCATATACGGCGCACCGTATCGGGCGACCGGCAACAGTGAGTAGGCGCTGATGTCCAGGGCCAGCCGGAACCCTTCACGACCGGTGTCGATGAACCGCCCTCCCAGGTCGTCCCGATTGGCAAAGGCGATGCTGTGGACGATGAAGTCTACCCTGCCGAACTCCTTGGACACCGCATCGAAGGCGGCCTCCACGTTGTCATCCGAGGACACGTCGCACTCGATAGTGGCCGTACCGGACCACGGCTCGACGATCTTGGCCACACCCTCGCGGAGGCGCTCGTTCTGGTAGGTGACGGCGAGATTGGCTCCGGCCTGGTGGAGTATCTGTGCGATCGACGCCGCGATGCTGCGTTGGTTGGCGATGCCGAGCACAACAGCCGTCTTGCCGGAAAGGTCGATGGGATACATAGTCTGCCCCCAGTCTCAAAACGGGCTGGCTCAGCCAGGCCCGGAAGCGCGACCGGTATTATACATCAACGCTGCCGCCAGGCCGTCAACGAGAGGGTAAGGACGGGATCACGTCGCGGTGGAGCGTCTCGAGGTGCTCCATGCGGTCAAAGACCGGGTTGAGCATCAGCATCTCGGCGCCTGCTTCTATAACCTCGGCCAGGCCACCAATGCACTTCTCAACGCTCCCCCAGACCGACACCTCCGAGGCCATTCCTGACCTCCCATAGTGATAACCGAACCAGTCCGCCAGCCGCTTTTCCGCACGGTTCTCGTCGTCGTCGATCGCCACGTAGACCCTCTTGGAGATGGGAAACGTGGCCGGGTCCCGATCCTGGACCTCCATGGCTTCGCGAAGGACCTGCACGTGACCCCTGAA
This sequence comes from Chloroflexota bacterium, assembly GCA_027624995.1. Classification (GTDB taxonomy): domain Bacteria; phylum Chloroflexota; class Dehalococcoidia; order Lucifugimonadales; family CATQGZ01; genus CATQGZ01. Next base: position 25,427 of record JAQBTI010000002.1, on the reverse strand, counting down.
CTGCTCGGTCGTGGACGAGCCCGCGCCCATCCACCCGTCCGCTAGGCGGACGGCCCGACGCAGACCGTCGGGGTGCCGTCCACCGAACCAGATGGGCGGGTGCGGCTTCTGAACGGGCTTGGGCGCCATCGCGGCTTCCTCCAGGGTCCAAAAGTCGCCCTGGTAATCGACGCGCTCCTGCGTCCAGAGCGCCTTGATCACCTCGACACCCTCGACGAAGTGGCTGACCCGCCTCTCCGACGGGCCGTCGAGGAGGTCGTAGAGCTTTGGCCTTCCCCCCAGCGCGGTGCCGAAGATCAGCCGTCCGCCGCTCATCTGATCGACGGTGGCAAGCTGCTTGGCGAGATGGACGGGGTTGCGCGTCGTCAATACCAGCACTGCCGCTCCGAGACGGATGGTCGTCGTCACTCCAGCCAGGTACGACAGAAGTCCGACTGGTTCAAGGCTGGCCGACGGGCCGACGATCTGCTCTTGTACCCACAGGCTGTGGTATCCGAGCTCCTCGGCGCTCGCGGCGTGGGCCCTCACCAGCTCCATGTCCACGGGACCGTCGGGGAATATCTGCGGCGCGGCTATCCCGCAGGGAATTGGAAGGCTATCAGGCATTGTTACGGTCTCCTGTAGCCGTGGTTCGACAAGCTCACCACGACGATTTTCTTTCCGTTCGTCCTGAGCCTGTCGAAGGGCGCGAGCCAACCGGCATCTCTAACCGGCTGAGCCCTTGTTGATCATTGCCGCGAGGTACCCCGCGCCGAAGCCGTTATCAATGTTGACGACTCCGATGCCCGGCGCGCAGCTATTGAGCATCGCAAGCAGCGCCGCAAGGCCCCCGAAACTGGCCCCGTAACCCACGCTGGTCGGCACCGCGATGACTGGGACGCTGACCAGTCCGCCGATGACGGACGTGAGCGCCCCCTCCATTCCCGCGACGACGACTATCACCCTGGCCCTTTGGAGCGCGGGCATCTCACTAAGCAGCCTGTGGATTCCGGCCACGCCGACGTCGAAAAGCCTCTCGACCTCGCAGTCCATCAGCTCGGCGGTAACTGTCGCTTCCAACGCCACGGGCAGGTCGGCGGTACCGGCGCAGGCGACCACAACGCCTGGGGTCGTCTCGCGCTCCGTGCGCCGGTCAGCGACTATCGCTCTCGCAAGCTCGTCATATGAGGAGTCCGGCACCTTCTGCTTGACTGCGGCAAAGACCTCGGAGGTCGCACGGGTGACGAGGAGCCGGTCTGAGCCCCGTAGGATCTCCTCGGCGATCGAGGCAACCTGTTCCGCGGATTTCCCCTCGGCAAAGACGACCTCGGGAAATCCGGTGCGGACCGCCCTATGGTGATCGACCCTGGCGAAGTCGAGGTCCCTGAAGGGAAGGCCTCTCAGCTCGGATATCACGTCGTCAGCACCCAGGCCGTCGTTCTTGAATCGATCTAGCAGCGCCCTAAGGCGACTTTCGTCTATGGCTATCCTCCGCGCAGCGGCGCTTCCCGCCGCTCTTCGGCCGAGTATACAGGCTTCGCCGCGAGAGCGGCAAAGGCTAGCGTCGATGACATCACTGTGGTATAACGCGGGCATCAGAAGCATCGGACAAGGAGGGAACGCGTTGTACGGAACAGTCGCTCACATGCGAATCAAAGAAGGACACGGAGATGACCTTAAGGGTCTGATCCAGGAGTGGAACACGGCCCGAAAGCCCAAGGTCAAGGGTGCCCTGAACGGCTATCTGTTCCAGCTAGACCGGGACCCTCAGGACTGGATCATGGTCGGCCTGTTCGAGGACAAGAAGACCTACGAGGCAAATGCCAGCGACCCGGAGCAGGACAAGTGGTTCCGCCGGATAATGGAGCACCTCGAGGGCGAGCCCCAATGGCACGATGGCGAGGCCTATGAGACGTAGAAGCTAGCCTGCCTTCGTCAGTGTCGGTTTGACGGAGTTTCGGAGTTCGTCAAGCGCCATCTCCGACAGGGGGTCGCGCGACAATTCCACGTACCAACCGCACTGGAAACAGGACGCATCCTCGCCGTGGACGTCTCGGGCTTTGTGGACGTCTCCACGACATTGAGGGCAGCTCTTGAAGCTGATCATTTTCTCTTGCTCCTCTTGGCGTCACCAGGACCTTCTCCGCGCGCCAAGACCAGGACGAATATTGTGGCAGACACCGCACTGAGTATCACGAGCGCGAGCACCGCCACACCGGACGCGATTAACTCTGTGCCGCCTGGGTCCGCATCGGTCGTAACCGGTACCAGTAGGCTTACGACGGCGGTCGCGATCCAGATACAAAAGATCCACAGCCAGGTTTTGACGTTCTCTCTCTTCACGTCCCCATCCAATGCGCTGGTTGCCATACGAATACATTACGGTACGGTACGGTCCCTAACATCAGCAGACGTATGGATACAGGCGACGCAAAAAGTACGACGGCCGCATCGACCGATCGTATGAGGGCACAGGCCGGGGCGGGGCGGCGGTTCAGGCCAGAGCGTGCCGGTATAAAGCCTCGGTCTCTGCGGAGGGCACCGTACCCAGCTCCGCAGCCAGCAGCTCCCTGAGCACGTGGTATATCTCTACGGCCTTAGCCCGGTTTCCCTCGGCTTCGTAGCACCGTATTACGAGCACACGCAGCACTGCCTAGCCTGGCTACGACAGACGACCCTACGATTTCAGACCTGCTTGACCCACTGGTCAGAGGCCCTCTCCGGATACATCCACGAGCCGTTCCGGGCGTTCGGCGGTCAGCCTTCTTGATGGAAGGATGGGCTCGCGTCCGCGACAGCCGAGGCGATCGGCGTCCGTTCAGTCCGCGTTGGCCTCGACCGGCTGGTCGAGCTCTAGGTGGGTCCGCAGATAACGGCCGGTACTGGAATCCTCGAGCGCAGCCAGGTCCTCCGGCGTTCCCTCTGCGATCACGTAGCCGCCCTTGTCCCCGGCGCCGGGGCCTAGGTCGATGAGCCAGTCCGCGCTCTTAATCAGATCGAGGTGGTGTTCGATCAGGACGACGGTGTTCCCAGCGTCTACAAGGCGCTGCAGCACCTTCAGCAGGTGGGCGCAGTCCTCGAATGAGAGCCCCGTCGTCGGCTCGTCCAGGATATACAGGGTGCGCCCCGTCGCGCGTTTGGATAGCTCTGCTGAGAGCTTAATCCGCTGGGCCTCCCCACCGCTAAGCTGCGTCGCGGGCTGGCCGAGCCGGATGTACCCCAGGCCTACGTCGTACATGGTCTGGAACTTATTTCTGACCTTGGGGATGTTCTTGAAGAACTCAAGGGCCTCAGACACGGTCATGTCCAACACTTCGCCGATGTTTTTGCCCTTGAACTCGATCTCGAGGGCCTCGCGGTTGTAGCGCTTGCCCTTGCAGACCTCGCAGGGCACGGTCACGTCGGGCAGGAACTGCATCTCGATGTTGATGTAACCGTCCCCACTGCACGCCTCGCACCGTCCACCCTTTACGTTGAATGAGAATCGCCCTGGCTTGTAGCCGCGCATCCTCGCCTCGGGCACGGTTGTGAAAATCTCCCGGATGGGCGTGAACGCCCCAGTGTAGGTGGCCGGGTTGCTCCGCGGCGTGCGTCCGATGGGCGCCTGGTCGATGTTGACGACCTTGTCGATGCTGTCCAGGTTCTCGACAGCGTCGACTGCGCCCGGACGGTCCTTGGCCTTGTAGAAGTACTGCGCGAGCTTTTTGTATAGCACCTCGTAAATCAGGGTGCTCTTGCCCGACCCCGACACCCCGGTGATGCAGACCAGCATGCCCAGCGGAATCTTCACGTCTACGTTCTTCAGGTTGTTTTCGCTGGCGCCTCGGACGGCTAGGTACTCCTTGCCCCGCTTGCGCCTGGCCTCGGGCAGGGCAATCTTGCGTCGGTGGCCGAGGTATTGCCCGGTCAGCGACTCTTCGGTATTGATTATGTCGGCGATCGGACCGGAGGCGACCACGTGACCGCCGTGCTCGCCGGCGCCCGGACCCATGTCAATGATGTGGTCCGATGCCCGCATTATCGCCTCGTCGTGCTCGACGATGAGGACCGTGTTGCCCACGTCCCTGAGCCCCTGAAGCGTTCCGATCAGACGGTGGTCGTCGGCGGGGTGCAGACCGATCGACGGCTCGTCGCAGACGTATAGCACACCCATGAGCCCGGAGCCGATTTGCGTCGCCAGCCGGATGCGCTGGGCCTCGCCGCCGCTGAGAGTAGAGGCCGTCCTCGATAGGGTCAGGTAGTCGAGCCCGACGTTAACCAGGAACCGGAGACGGGCGTCGATCTCTTTAAGTATCTGAGATGCGATTGCCCTTTCACGCTCGGTGAGGACTTCGTCGGGCGTCGAGCCATTCGTGCTCTTAGAGCCCGACCAACCACCGATGGCCTCCACCCACTCCAGGGAATGGGCGATGGACTTGTCGGTGACTTGCATGACGTTGAGGCCGCCGACCGTAACCGCGAGGGCCTCCGGCTTGAGCCGACGTCCCTCGCACGACTGGCAGGGTCGCGAGGCCATGTATCGCTCGATCTCTGACCTGACATAGTTGGACTCGGTCTCCTTGTGCCTCCGAGTCAGGTTGTTGACCACACCCTCGAACGAGGTCTTCCACTGGTAGGTCTTGCCTCTGCGAGTATGGTGCCGCATCCGCATCGTCTTGCCCTTGTTGCCCCAGAGCAACAGGTCCAGGGCTTCCTCACTCAGCTCCTTGACGGGCACCTTCGTCGAGAAATCGTAGGCCTCCGCCAGCGACTCCAGCAGGCTCGAGAGCCAGGGTGTCGACGAGCCCGCGCGCACCCATGGCTGCACCGCGCCCTCGGCTATACTCAGATCCTTGTTCGGGATCACTAACTCGGGATCGACCTCCAGCCGATAGCCGAGCCCGGTGCAGGTCGAGCATGCGCCGTGAGGGTTGTTGAAGCTGAACGTCCGAGGCTCCAGCTCACCAAGGCTGATGTTGCAGTGGACGCATGCGAATTGCTCAGAGAACAGCAACTCCTCGCCGTCCGCGACTGACACCAGAACGGTCCCGCCGGCCATCTTAAGGGCCGTCTCGACCGAGTCGGCGACCCGGCCCGCCTCGGCGCTATCGCCTACGACCAGACGGTCCACCACGATCTCTATCGTGTGCCACTTCTTCTTGTCCAGGTCTGGCACTTCCGACAGCTCAAGGACCTCACCATTCACCCGAACGCGGACGAATCCGGCGACTCGGGCCTCCTCGAAGACCTCCTTGTGCTCGCCTTTGCGACGCCTGACCATGGGCGCCATTACCTGGATCCGTTTGCCCTCGGGCAGATTCAACACCGCGTCCACTATCTGCTGCACAGTCTGGCGCTCCACCGGCCTGCCGCACTTGTAGCAGTGCGGGCGGCCCGCCCTGGCAAAGAGAAGGCGCAGGTAGTCATAAATCTCGGTGACGGTCCCGACCGTCGAGCGCGGGTTGTGCGAGACGCCCTTCTGGTCGATGGAGATGGCCGGGGAGAGGCCTTCGATGTAGTCGACGTCAGGCTTGTCCATGCGGCCGAGGAACTGGCGAGCATAGGCGGAGAGCGACTCGACGTAGCGTCGTTGCCCCTCGGCGTAAATGGTGTCGAACGCTAGGGAACTTTTTCCGGATCCGGAGACGCCGGTGATTACGACGAGCTTGTTGCGGGGAATGGTAACGTTGACGTTCTTGAGGTTGTGCTCGCGGGCGCCCCGAACGACGATGTTTTCCAACGGCATGGGCGCGTGCTCCGTGGTGTGCCTGGGTGTGGTTCGTCGGGAAAAGGCCAACCCTCATTCTACCACCGACAAGGAGAGCGTGGCAGGTTGCTAAGTGCGCTTTTTCAGGGCTCGGGCGACGGTCCTCTAGGACCCCGAAGCACCGTTTGACCAGGCCGAGGACCGACCATATAATCCGCTGACTAAAGGTGGGAGGCGTCGGATGGCAGGCAAAAAGATCGCGGTTGTCGGCGGAGGATTCGGTGGCGTGGCGGCCGCCAGGACGGCACGGGCCATGCTCGGACTGGAGCACGACGTCCTCCTGATAGACCGCAACAAGCGCACGTACCTTTGCGGCTCCTTCCCTCTGCTGATTATCGGAGAACGCGAGGCCTCGAAGGTCAGCCGGTCCCTCGGGTCACTGGCGAAACGCGGCGTGCGTCACGTACAGACAGAGGTCGAAGCCATCGATACGGACGCACGCACGGTCAGGAGTTCTGAAGGCACCCTCGACTACGACTTCCTGGTGTTAGCGCCGGGCGCAGCCTACGATTGGGACGCAGTTCCAGGGGCGTCGGAGGCCTACTCGTTCTACGATCTGGCCTCGGCGCGCAGGCTGCGCAGGAAGCTGGCGACGTTCCGTAAGGGGCGGGTGCTCATAGCAATCTCCAGCGTGCCGTACAAGTGCCCTCCTGCGCCGTTCGAGGCCGCCATGACCCTGGAATGGGACTTCCAGCGACGAGGCGTCCGGAGTGACATCGATATGCACGTCTTCACGCCGGAGCCCATGCCCCTGGCCGTCGCGGGACCGGATGCCGGAGCGAGGCTAACGCGCGACATGGAGCGGCGAGGCATACAGGTCCACACGGGCGCGGGCGTCACCGAAGTCGCGACCGACGGGCGGCAGGCCGCCTTCAGCGACGGCCAATCGCTCGATGCCGACCTGGTGATCACCATCCCTACGCACAGGGCCCCAGAACTGATGGAGGAGGCCGGGCTACTGGGCCCGTCGGGATGGGTGCACGTGACTCCCGAGACGCTGGAGGCGGACCGCCCTGGGATCTACGCCATCGGCGACGTTAACAACGTCCCGATGGCCAACGGTCGCGGCCTACCCAAGGCCGGGGTGTTCGCCTCGTCCGAGGGAGAGACTGTCGGCCACAATATCGCCGCCGCAATCCTGGGCGAGGAGCCCAGGCGGTTCTCGGGCGTCGGTCACTGCTTCGTAGCCTACGGGGGCACGAAAGGCGGCATGATCCGCGGCGAGTTCCTGGCAGGCGGGAAGCCAAACGTCACCTTCCAGCCCCCCAGCGCCCGAGGCTACCGGGCCAAAGAGCGCTTCGAACGCGACTGGCGCCGCTTCCGGGTGTAAGGGGGGCTAATCATACTCCAACCGAAGACGTGGAACGCTGATCGCGTCACCAGACGTTTCGCTATCCACACTCCCCTCGAGCAATGCCGGCCAGACGGAAGGGATCGGACCGATCCGATTAGACATGGGCACGACGTCGCGCCTCCTGCGTCAGTTCGATCCCATGTTCATCAGCCAAGTATCGCTCTACCCTGTCGGCGGCATGTTGACGAAGATGGCGCGACTGATCATAGAAACGTGATATGTAAGTTTGTTTGCGGCGTAGGTCTCCATCCAATCATTGGTCTCGAGAATGTCAGTTAGCGGAGCTGGATCAGCATCGGGACCTCGGTATGAAACCCAACACTGCGAGGCCTCTTCGTCTATGTCTGGCGGCCGTGGGATATCAAGCCAGAAGTCACCCAGTACTGTTTGGTAGTTTGGCTCCAAGCTCTCGAACAGTGTGCGCCGAACGTCTGTGAGCACTTCTTCTGTCGGTATTCGTGACCGGAGTGCCGTCAGGCGCCGGCGCGACCGATCCTGGACACAGTGCCGGTTCAGCACTAATGCCCTCTTGAGAATTTGACGATTTAGTATCTTCCGGATTCCAGACCTCGTGATCGACTCCTCTTCACCCCAAACCAGGAACTGCGGCTCAGTTAGCTGCAGGTAATCTGCCGGAGTATCTAGCTTTAGAGCCGTCTTGACGCCGCTCCTAAGCCCCGGACCACCCCAGCCCGCTACAAAGCCTGCGACGTTCCACGTGACCGACCAAGAACGCCGGGACTTAGAGCATTATCTCCAGTTCCTGAGAGATTCAGAGTTGATCGAGTTTGCTGAACGGTCTTCAGTATAGCACATAAGTTCTGTTCTCGCTGTGGGCCTGCTCCGACTGCAGAACCCAGGACACCCTACAGGTCCGGTTCGAGGCGGCGGATCAGTCAGCCCCGGCCTACCTCAGCCTTCCCAACGCCCGCACAAACCTCCGCCGCAGCCTCCGACGCGTGCGCAGGTTCTCGGCGAGGAACCGGACGGCGGCGGGGCTGCCCAGCAGCAGTGGGGCCGACCACCGGCGCAGGTCCTTTATCGTCGTCGAGGTCCAGTCCTCGACGACGGTGCCGAGCGGCTCCCATGAGGTTCCGGTGGACAGTACCGAGCCGAGCCCGGTTGGGCGACGGCCCAGCATCACCACTCCCCCGGCCTCCTTCACCAGGACCATCCCGGCTGCAACATCCCACAGGTGAGACCCGCCTATGATCGCATACTCGAAGACTCCCTTCGCCGTCATGGCCAGCTCGTGGGCGATGCTTCCCGTGACACGCGGCTCGCCCAGGCCTCTCTTGGCCGATGGGCCTAGCCGGTAACGCCCGGCGAAGCTCGACGGCAGCGCCACCAGGTCTTTACCGCCGGTGCCATCCGACTCTCTGACGGATACCGGCTCTCCTTCCAGGAAGGCGCCGCCGCCGGACTGCGCTCGCATGACCTCACCCGCGCCGCCGGGCCAGGGCACGTGTATTGCCCCGACCACCGGGACCCCCCTGTACAGCACGCCAACTGAGCAGGCGTAGACCGGCAGACCCCCCACGAAGTTCTTGGTGCCGTCGAGCGGATCAAGGGCCCAGACAAAGTCCGGCAGCCGGGTCTCATCGTCCGCATCCTCATCGTCCTCCTCGCCGAGCACGGCGTGGTCGGGGAATCTGGCTCGAATCCCCTCCACCAGGAAATCTTGGCTACGCCTGTCGGCTTCGGTTACGGGGTCCTGCTTGCCTTCATCCTTGTAATCGACCGCGAGGGGACCCCCGAAGTGACTGGACAGAATCTTCCCGGCCTCTCTGGCGAGCCCGGCGGCGTGGCTCTCGATCTCGACCAGTAGGTCATTATCGGGGAATGCGCTCATCGGTCGCAGTGTATTTAGCAAGCTGACCGCAGTCAACGGCGCTGACCTTCAAACGAGAGATAGGCTAACCCCCAAACATCATGAAAGAATGGCTCATGAGTGCGCTATCATGTCTCCGCTATGGAAACTGCGGACACTCCCGAGCAGATGGTGCCGCCGATAGCGACGCCTGGACAGGCATTGCTTCCTACGCCAAGGAACGGTTCCGGGACGTCAAGGCGGCGCCGGGTCCGTATTCGCGTTCGCACATTCGACTCCTTCCGACACGTCGACTACCGGCTGGTTTGGGGTGGCGCTCTGCTCTCGTCTGGCGGGTTCTGGGTGCAGCAGGTCATCGTGGGCTGGCTGACCTACAACCTAACCGAGTCGGCCTTCCTCACGAGCCTGGCTCTGGGGGTGGACACGATCCCCATCCTGCTTGTCGGCCCTTTCGGAGGCGTCCTGGCCGACCGATGGGACCGACGCAAGCTCCTCGTGATCGTCTACCTATACCAGACCCTGCTGACCCTGGGATTCAGCGCCCTGGTCTTCGCCGAACGCGTCGATTCGTGGCACATATTCGCATTCATCATAATGATGGGAGCGTCGTGGGTCGTGATCGACCCGGCGCGGATGTCGATGATCCCCAGGATCGTGCCGAGGGAGAACCTCGTCAATGCGTTCGCCCTCAACGGACTGGCGTTCAACGGATCACGGCTCTTCGCGCCAGGCATCGCTGGCGGCCTGTTGGTAGTTGCCGGGGCCGGACCGGCCCTTCTCTTCGAAGCGGGTCTGCAGGCGACGGCAGTCATACTGGCGCTGGCGATCAAGGTCAGGTCGACAGAAAGTCGCGGCGGTGGTCTCGCGTCAGCCGTCGGCGACGTGCGCGAGGCCATTGTCTACGTCTGGAGCAATCCCCTGACCAGGTCACTGTTCCTGGTCGGCACGGTCCCAGCCCTGCTGATGATGCCGTTCGTCCAGGGCCTGATGCCGGTTTACACGGCTGAGGTGTTCGGCGTCGGCGCCAGCGGGCTGGGGTTGCTCATGTCGACCTTCGGGGCCGGCGCCACGGTCGGTGCGCTGACGATGGCGACCGTGGGAGACGTCCGACGCAAGGGGCTACTTGTGCTTCTCAGCATCGGGATCATGGGTGCCGCGATGCTCGTATTCTCCCGCAACACGACCTACGCTCTGGCGTTCCCCATCATCATGGTCATCAGCCTCGCTATGGCCACTTTCTTCACTTCGATCAACGCAACCCTGCAGGGCTCCATCGACGACCGGTTCCGAGGCCGGGTGTCGGCCCTCTACATGTTCACCTGGGGGATGTTCCCTATAGGCAGCCTGCTTGCCGGGACTCTGGCAGACAGCTACGGCCCTCGGGCGGCCACACTGGTTGGTGGGACCGCGATCTTGATAACCATCACAGTCCTCGCCCTGGGACCAGCCCGCGCCCTCCTGCGCGACCCGTAGCCTTCTACTAGGCCTCACTAAGCTTTGCCTCTTCCCAGAGGGCTTCCTTCTCCTCCATCGACAAGTCCGGAAAGGAAGTGCCTCGCCGCCTGCTGAGTGCCTCCATTGCGGTGAAGCGGCTGTGGAACTTTGCGTTGGCCTGTCGAAGGGCCCCTTCGGCGTCGATGTCGAGCCACCGGGCCGCATTGACGAGTGAAAAAAATAGATCGCCGAACTCGGCTTCCTGCTCCGCATTTGACTCGGCCGATTCGATCTCTTGGACCTCTTCAGACACTTTGGAGACGACGCCTTTGTAGTCGTCCCAGTCGAACCCTGCGCGTGCGGCCCGCTTCTGGACCTGCTGGGCATAGGCCAGGGCAGGCGCGGTCTTGGGCACGCCGTCGAGGACGGACGAGTTCGCGTCCCTCTCACCCCGCTTGAGTTCGTCCCAGTTGGCCAGCACCTCCTTCGAGTCAGTGGCGGTCGCGTCTCCAAACACGTGGGGATGACGCCGCACGAGTTTCTGTATCAGTGAATCGAAGACACGCTCCTGGGCAAACTCGTCGGTCTCGGTCGCGATGCGAAGCTGGAAGACGATGTGGAACAGCACGTCACCGAGCTCCTCGATCAGCCCGTCGATGGCACCATCCTCGATGGCCTCAACCAACTCGTAGCACTCTTCCAGGAGCATCCCTTTCATGGACTCGCGGGTCTGCTCCCTGTCCCACGGGCAACCGTCAGGGCCACGCAAACGTTGTACAAGCTGTGTAAGACCCTCGTATGTGCCGGGGTAGGGCTGATCGGTGTCCACGAGCGCTCCTTTGGCCGGGCACGGCTCTCTGTGCCATCGGCGCCGGGCCGATTATAAGGGCCGCGAAACCGAGTTGACAACGCGATTCGCCGCGGCCGATGATGCGAGTAGAGCAAACCTCATGGAAATAACTCGACGCCTAGCCGTCGCGCTGTTCATAGCCTGCATACCTCTTTTCCTGATAGCAACCAACGTCAGGTGGGTTATCAGTGCACCCATTCTCTATAGCTACGGCTTCGACAAGTACGAAATCCCCCAGCGGCCCGGCATCGGCATCGAGCGGCAAGAGTTGCTTTCGGCGGCCCGCCAGATTCGCGACTATTTCACCAACGGGGAAGAGTACCTGATCGTCAGCGTCGTTCGGTTCGGCGAGCAGGTCCCGAGCCTGTACAACAGCCGCGAAGTGCTGCACATGAAGGACGTCAAGTTCCTGGTCAAGGGAGTCTACCGTCTTCAAGAGATATCCGGCGTATATCTCCTTGTGTTCGCCGCCGTGGGTCTCTGGCTCGGGCGGCGGTCGTTTCTACCGCGGCTCGGCTACTACGGGGTGCTCGGCGGCGCGATAACCCTGGCCGTGGTCGCGCTGGCCGGGCTGGCCTCAGTGGTCGGGTTCGACCAGGTCTTCCTGGCCTTCCACCAGATCAGCTTCACGAACGACCTGTGGCAGCTCGACCCTCGCACCGATATGCTCTTGATAATGTTTCCGCAGGGGTTTTTCCTGGACGCCACGTTGTGGATCGCGGGCTCCACCATCCTGGAGGCCCTCGTTGTCGTGGGCGTGTCGGCAGCACTTATGGGGAAAGAGCGCCGGGGTTCAGCACTGTTGGCGGTTCGAAGACTCGTCGGAGTCGCCAGCCCGGAGCCTACTGGACTGGCGTGACCTTGACGCTGAGCGTGCCCGCACCGGTGCCGTAGCCTTCGGCCTCGCCCAACTCCCGCTCTTCGTCTCTAACGTCCGGCACCAAAGCTAGCTCGTACATACCCGGCTGCACGTTCGAGCCCACGGCGATCGTGAGTTGGAGGCGCGCCCTTCCCGTCGTGGGGAGGGTGGCTATGGCGGGACGCGTCGTCATCGTGATCCCTGTGGGCAGCGTGTCACTCTCGCCGATCTCCAAAACGACCGTTGAGGGCCTGTCGAAGGAGTAGACGGTGGCCTGCGCCAGGACCGAGCTTCCCTGAGAAACGACCACGAAGTGTTCAGAGACCGTTGCCTCCACAAAGTGCGCCTCACGCTCGATGATCCCGCCTTCGGAGAGTAGCTGCACCTTGTACTGCCCGCCTTCACTCAAACCCCAGCTCCTCGACGGGGCGTAAAGCCGACGGGTTGCGGATATCCGGTCAGGCTTAAAGACTTCGCGGAATGTGACTCGGCCCTGATCGTCGGTCACGTCGGTAGCCGTGAACTCCTCCTGGACATTCGAGACCGTCACCTCGGCCCCCGCCACCGGCAGCTCGTTCTCGTCGACGACCAGGACGGTAGCTTCCTGGACCCGGGCCTCGACGGGATCGACGTTCGAGCTGACCGCATCTTCGGGAGCAGGCTCATCTCCTCCGCACCCGGCAAGCAAGAGGCAGATCAGCAGTCCGGCCGTGAACACGTTGGCTTTGCTGGCGACGCTACCCATCGGAACCTACTCGACGACAAATTTGAAAACACGACGGCATGATATTACACCGTGATGAGGCCGATACGAAGCGTTCAAGTACGCCAAAAGAGAAACCCCCGGCCTGGGCCGGGGGTTCTTCGTTAGCTAGGGGTTGGGCGCGGACTCAGACGGACATTGAGCAGGCGCAGCCGCCGGGACCGCAACCGCCACAACCGCCACCGCCACCGGGCACCGCGGACATCTCGCCGTCACTCCCGCTCGAGTAGACTGCAAAGACGGACAGTTGTCTGCTGGAATCTCCCTCGCAGGCTGGGCATGGCGCGGCATCGTCCATGCGAGTGACAGGCCTGAGCTTGTCGAACTTGTTACTGCAGGAATCACAGGTGTATTCGTATATGGGCACAGTCAACCTCCGTTCGTGCTTACTAATCCATTCTAGGCGGAAGAGCAAACTCGGGTCAAATAGAGCTGCCAGCATCTTGAGGTCGCGGCGCGACTTCCCCGCTCTCGCGAAAACGAGGCAACGAGATTACCCGGTCACCGAATGAGTTCGCCAACACCACGGTGACACTGGCTGCCATGGCGATCATTGCCCACACCGGATGAACGAAGCCGGTTGCCGCCGCTGGAACTCCGATCCCGTTGAACGCAAAGGCCAGAGAGACGTTCTGCACCGTCTTGATGTAGCTGCTCCTGCCAATGTGGTAGGCCTCAACCACGTCCCCAAGTCTGTCCCCCACCAGGACGATATCCGCCGACTCGATGGCAATGTCGGTGCCTGCGCCGACGGCGATACCCACGTCCGCCTGCATCAGTGCCGGAGCGTCGTTGATGCCGTCTCCTACCATGGCCACTCGCTCGCCCCGCTGTTGAAGCTTGCGGACCTCGTCGGCCTTCTCGTTAGGGAGGACTTCAGCCAGGACGTGGTCGATGCCCACCTGGGCGGCCACGGCTCTGGCGGTGCGCCAGTTATCCCCGGTGATCATCACCGGTTCCAGCCCTTCGGCCTTCATCCGCGCCACGGCCTCCCGAGCGTCCTCTTTGAGGGTATCCCCGATGGCGATAAACCCCAGTGCTTTACCATCGGCGGCCACCAGCACGACCGTCTGGCCGCCCTCCTCCAGCGCCGACTGCCTCGACGTTAACGGGGTAGTGTCCACGCCCTGCTCCTGGAGGAAGCGGGTTGTACCGACAAGTACCCTCCGGTCTTGGACCGTGGCGACGACGCCCTTGCCGACGTGGGCCTGGAAGTCCCCCACCTCACCCAGATCGATGCCGGCATCGAGGGCGTACTCGAGAATCGCACGGCCCAGGGGGTGCTCTGAAGTACTCTCGGCTGAAGCAGCCAGGTGCAACAACTCGTCTTCTTCACCCTCCTTCAAGGCTACCATCTCGGACACAGACGGCTTGCCCCTGGTGATAGTCCCCGTCTTGTCAAGGACCACCGTGCGCACGTCCTTGAATGCCTGGAAGGCTTCGCCGGAGCGCATGAGGATTCCTCTCTGCGCGGCGATTCCGCCACCGCGGATCATGGCCAGGGGCATTGCCATTCCGAGAGCACAAGGGTAGCCCATGACTAGGGCCGCCAGGGAGGCGAACGCCGCCCGGCTGACGGTGGCCTCGCCGGTCACCAACCAGGCGCCCAGAGTCCAGATGACGAAGGCGATGGCCGCTGCGATAACGACGCCGGGAACGAAGTACTTCAGTACCCGGTCTACCAGGACGACGATCCCTGGCTTTAGGGCCCGTGCCTCCTGAATATGCTGCGCTATCTTTTGGAGGAAGCTATCGGCGCCCACATGGGTAACTTCTACCACCAGCGTCCCCAACTGGTTGACGGAGCCTCCGATTACCTCGTCACCCTTGCCCTTCTCCTCGGGCATGGACTCCCCGGTGACTAGGCTCTGGTCCACCCCGGAGGCGCCCTCGTGAACAATGCCGTCTACGGCAATAGCCTCGCCGGGCCGTACCCTGACCAGGTCACCCACTTGAATTTCATTGATGTCGACCTCTTGTTCCTGTCCATCCCGAATGACCCTCGCGGTAGCGGGCCGGAGAGCCATGAGCTTCTTGATGGCCTGGGAGCTTCTCGTACGCACCAGGAGCGACACGTACCCAGATAGGAGGTGATAGGTGGTGACAAAGACGGCGATGCCGAAGAAGTCCGGAATAGGGAACTCGGACCTGAAGTAGCCGATGAAACCACCGGCCAGGCCTGCGAAGGCGGCGAACTCCAGAAGCACATGCTGGTTCAGGATGCGCCGCGAAAGGGAAGCCCACGCCATCTTCTTGATGTGCCAGGCAGGCCAGAACATGACCCCCAGGGCAAGAGCCAGCATGGGCCAGCGGAACCAGGGCTGCCTGAACCCGAGCCACATCGTGGTCATGAAACCGAGGGCAATCAGGGTGGCAACGCCCGCGACGAAGAACTGATTTCGAGCTGTGTGCAGCTCTGCCTCCTCTTCCTCAAAGGACCGCACCTTGTCCGGGTCCCGCCAGTTGTAGCCCATGGCCACCAGCGTGTCTTTGAGTTGCTGGGGACTTACCTTCTCCGGGTCGTACTGGACCAGCGCCTCTTCGTGGGAGAGGCTGACGTTGACGTCTGAGACCCCGTCCATCTGGAGGAATGACTTGTTTATGCTCGATACGCAGAAGGAGCACTGCATGCCGCCGATCTTCACCTGGAGCTTGGCTGCCCTTTCTTGGCGCCGTTCCGGCGCGGATGTTGTCATAATGCTTTCCTCAGGAATTGACCGTCAGGGTGATTACCCAGTGCGGTATCCTGCGAACTCTAGCTTCTGCTTCATGTCGTCTAGGGGTGTCTTCTCTACGTCCAGCGTAAGGCTAACTCGTTGGGTGCCGTGGTCGGCCTTGGCCTTTACCACGCCCGGCAGCCTCTTCAGCACCTGCTCAATGCGGCTCTCGCAGCCGCTGCAGTGAATGGCCTTGTCCTCCACCATCAGCTCCAGTTGCTCGATCTTCGCCACGGCAAAACCTCCATATTTTGTAGTCTCGCTACTAACGTAAACCCTCCCCTCGAGGTCAGAGTCAAGCCCCGATCGAACCCGGTTGCACTTCTCCGGTTACCTAACTCTTCTTGCGGCTACCCTCCAGCCAGGTGAGGGCCAACTCTCCTTTCGCGTGCACACCACGCTCGATGATTCCACAGATGCGCGCATCATCGGGGAGTTGTTCCAGACGTACCTGTGACTCCGCCCTGAGGCGCATTAGCTCCGTTCGAAACTCGTCTAGCTCTCTCAAGATGACGTCCACATGCTCCAGCTTCTGGTCCAACAGTGCCAGCACGTGGACGCAAGGGGTCTGCCTCTGTTCATGGAGGACCAGGATGTCCCGTATCTCGTCGAGGGACAGTCCCAGCTGCTTCGCCTGCTTGATGAACTCCAAACGCTCCACGTCCTTCGGTCCATAGAGGCGGTAGCCCGATTCCGTACGTTGCGGCTCCTCCAACAGACGGAGGAGCTCGTAGTAACGCACCGTCTTGACGGTCAGTCCGGTGGCCTTCGCCAGTTGCCCTATCTTGAGTGTTCCGGTCATGCCTATCCCTCCTTGCAAACGGGACTTCATCCTTTGGCCGGTGAGATGCGGGTACAGACAAAAGGATACACTCTCCAGTCGAGTGGAAGCTCGGCTTGCTTTGGGGCTTCCCTGGTAGAGGCCGTATAATGTAGGTGTTACGCTATTGCATACGTAGGGGACACACCTTGGTCGACACACTCCCCGACGCGACCGGCCACTTCGGCCCGTACGGCGGGCGTTTCGTCCCCGAGACGCTGATGGGCGCCCTCGAGGAGCTGGAGTCGGAGTACCGGGCCGTCCGGCACGACGAGGCGTTTCAGGCAGAGCTCCAGGACCTACTCCGGCACTACGTTGGCCGGCCCACTCCCCTCTACTTCGCCCAGAACCTCACCGCCGAGCTTCGCGGGGCGAGCATCTACCTGAAGCGGGAGGACTTGGCCCACACCGGCGCACACAAGATCAACAACGCGCTGGCCCAGGCACTGCTGGCCAAGAGGATGGGGAAGCGGCGCATCATCGCCGAGACCGGCGCCGGGCAGCACGGCGTCGCCACCGCCACCGCCTGCGCCCTGTTGAAACTCGAGTGCGTCGTCTACATGGGCGAGAAGGACATCGCCCGCCAATCTCTGAACGTCTTCCGGATGCGGCTGCTCGGGGCCGAGGTCCGTCCCGTCGCATCTGGGAGCAAGACGCTGAAGGACTCCATCAACGAGACCATCAGGGACTGGGTGACCAACGTCCGGACCACTCACTACATAATCGGCAGCGTGGTCGGTCCGCACCCGTACCCGATGATGGTCAGAGACTTCCAGGCCGTGATCGGCCGCGAGGCCCGGAAGCAATTCCTCGAGAGCACCGGCAGACTGCCAGACTACGTCGTGGCCTGCGTTGGCGGCGGAAGTAACGCCATCGGCCTGTTTCACGAGTTCGTTCCGGACCAGGGCGTCGCGCTGATCGGCGTAGAGGCGGCCGGCCTCGGAATCGAAACTGGGCAGCACGCATCGACGCTGCTCGCGGGCCGTCCGGGCGTACTCCACGGGAGCATGTCGTACCTGCTCCAGGACGCGGACGGGCAGGTCCAGGAGCCTCACAGCATCTCCGCGGGGCTCGACTATCCGGGGGTCGGCCCCGAGCACAGCTATCTCCATGACAGTGGCCGTGCCAGCTACGCGAGTGTCTCCGACGAAGAGGCGCTGGAAGGCTTCAAGCTGCTCTCGACCACCGAGGGCATCATTCCCGCCCTGGAGCCGGCCCACGCGATCTACCATGTCTCGAAGCTGGCTCCGAAGCTGTCGAATGACCAGTTCATACTCGTCGGCCTGAGCGGACGAGGGGACAAGGATATAGAGACCGTGGCCGGTGCACTTGGGGTCACTCTTTGATATCAAGCGTCGTTGGGAGTCTGAGGAAGTTACGGCTGCGAAGAATCCCCACGGACCGAATGTTGCTTCTCGCGGGGTTGGCGGCACTCGTGTTCCCTTCTTTGGCCCCGCTGGCCGACCACCACTTCGCGGAGCGGCACCCGGCCCATCAGCACGTCGCGGCGGCGGGCTACCACTCACACACTTTTGGCGAAGGGCACCCCCATCAGCACGATTCGCCGGCCTCCGGTGGCGGAGGCGTAGCTCTCTATAACCATGACGCCGGGCCGGTGGCCGTAGTCGTGGTAATCGAGGACGAGGCCATGAGTTCGTTCCTCCGGTTCGAGCCGGCCTCTTCGTTCCCGATGGCGGCGCCGGGCGGGGCACTCCCGGCGGACCACTTCTCGATACCTCCCCGGCGGCCTCCGCGGTCCGTCTGACCTTTCCTCGACCGTTCGATCCGACAGTCTGTCCCACGGCGCGGGTGTGCGCCTGTTCACTTTGAGGAGCAGTGTGTCTTCGTATCCGGTAACGTCAACCTTTGCTCTGCGATTCCTGGCCGTCGCGCTTGCCCTTCTCGCCGCGGCGACCCTGTCGCACGCACACGCGAACGGCCGGATAGTGAAGTTCGAACGCAAGACGGCCGGGCCATACGAGATCGCGCTCGGCACGATTCCCAGCCCCCCGATCGTCGGAGCCCTTCATCTGACGGTCACCGTCAACGTCCTCGACGGAGGTCGTTCGGCGACCGACGCCGTCATCATGGTGTCGGGAGTCGGGCCAGACGAGGACGGGCCCAGGGTCGGCCCGGTGGAGGCTAGGAACAACCCCACAAACCCGACATTCTATGACGGGACAACCGCGGTCGACCGCCTGGGCCTCTGGACGTTCACCGTGGAGGTGGACAGCGACCTGGGAAAGGCGTCGGCAGACTTCGTCCTCGAAGTCAAAGAGTCCAATCCGATACTTCAACTGATTACGTGGGTGACGGTGGTGGTCTTCCTTGCCCTAGTGGGGCTCGGGCTGTTCCCGTTCCTGCGGGACCGGGCCCGGAAGGCCAAGAGACGGAAGACGAGGAAGCCCAGGCGATAGCTCAGACCCACTCACAAGGAGACAAAGATGATAGGAAAAGGAGCAGTCCGGACTGTAGTCGCCCTGGCCGCCACACTGGCATCGCTGGCGGCCTTGTCCGCTTGCGGAGGCTCAGACCCCGAGAACTTGACCTTTGACGTCACCATCGCAGATCGAAGCCTTGATCCCAAGGTCATCAAGGTGAAACAGGGCGACACGGTGACCCTGAACTTCAGGCCGGAAGAACACGGAAGCGTCCACCTTCACGGCTACGACATCGAAAAGAACGTGGCCGTAGGCGAGGTCACGACCATGGAGTTCGTCGCAAACGCGACCGGCAACTTCGGCATCACGCTCCACGCCAGC
The DNA here is from genome assembly GCA_027624995.1 of Chloroflexota bacterium. Lineage (GTDB taxonomy): Bacteria > Chloroflexota > Dehalococcoidia > Lucifugimonadales > CATQGZ01 > CATQGZ01. Next base: position 6,312 of record JAQBTI010000002.1, on the reverse strand, counting down.
GCAGGCGGACATGCGGAGCTCTTCGAATCGACGACCCTCGAGCAGGGAGATGCATTCACTTACAAGATATACGATGACATGGGCGAGGGGATGATCCCCTACCACAATCACATGGACCACGAGATGACCGGCTCGATACACGTCGAGGCCGCTGCCCAACAGCCGGCGACGGTCCAGGTGTCCGTACAGGAGGACGGCTCGTTCGAGCCCGCTTCGGTAGCGGTCGGGCCGGGGTCCACCGTGGTCTGGACCAACACGGGCAGCAAGCGTGCGCGAGTGACCAGCGGCGAACCGCCAGCCCTAGCCGAAGGCGAAAGCGAAGAAGAGGGGGAGCACGAACACGAGGAAGAGGCTGAGGAGGTGCCCCTGGGCTCCTTGGAGGTACACCCCAGATAGGAGGGGCAGGCCATGAGACCATACAAACTGGTATCGGCCGTGCTCCTGGCGGCGACGATATCCCTGGCCGCCAGGCCCGTCTACGCCCATGGGTTCGGAGAGCGGTACGACCTTCCCGTCCCTCTCGACTACTTCCTCGTCGGCGCCGGCGCCGTAGTCGCACTCTCATTCGTGGTCGTGGGCGTGTCCCTCCGGCCGGCGCACGGAAATCTCAGCTATCCGCGATTCAACCTACTCGCGATGCCGGTCCTGGGACGGGTCCTGTCTAGCCGCGCGCTACCGGCGGTCGTCGGAGTCGTATCGGTGGTCGTGTTCTTCGTCGTCCTCGCGGCCGGCCTGGTGGGGAGTGAGCGCCCGCTGGAGAACATTTCGCCAACGTTCGTTTGGATAATCTGGTGGGTGGGGATGGGCTACGTGGCGGCGCTCATCGGCAACCTCTGGGCCCTGGTCAACCCGTGGAAGATCACCTTCGGCTGGGCCGAGAAGCTCCTCGGTGACGACGACGGCGAGGAGGCAGCGCTCTTCGACTACGACGAGCGCTGGGATATCTGGCCGGCCGTCGGCCTCTTCGGCGCTTTCGCCTGGCTCGAGAACGTGTACGGGGGCGCGTCGGAGCCGTTCAAGCTCGGCGTGCTGGTCCTGGCCTATTCCGCCATCACGTGGGCCGGGATGGTGGCCTTCGGCAAGCATAAGTGGTTGCGCCATGGGGAGGCCTTCTCGGTGCTGTACGGTTTCTTCGCCCGATTCTCGCCGACCGAGGTCAGGGTGACCGGCAGTGCCGTCTGCGCGACGTGTACAGCAGACTGCGATAGCGACGACGAGTGTGTGGACTGCTACGAGTGCTTCGAGCAGGCGCACCCCGGCCAGAGGGAGTTGAACGTGCGTCCATATGCGGTGGGGCTCGCGCACGTACACCGCGTATCGACCGCGACCGCGGTATTCGTCGTCGCGGCCCTGGCAACGGTAACCTTCGACGGGATCGTCGAGACGCCCCGGTGGGTGAGGGTTCAGACAGAGGTCTACGACGTCGCCGACGCTCTGTTTGGCGCCTACGCGTTGGAAAGCATCAACACCGCTGGGCTGTTCCTGTTCCCCGCGGTCTTCTTCGGAGTCTTCCTGGCCTTCTCCTGGGGGATTCGGGAGCTTGGCCGCGAGAAAACTTCGGTGCAGCAGGTCGCCAGGGCGTTCGTCTTTTCGCTGGTCCCAATAGCGCTGGCCTACAACATGGCCCACTTCCTGTCGCTGCTCCTAATACAGGGGCAGCTGATCATTCCGCTGGCGTCGGACCCGTTCGGCACGGGGTGGGACATTTTCGGCACGGCGGATTACGTAGTCGACATCGCCATAATCAACGCCAAGTTCGTCTGGTTCATGTCGGTTGTGGCGATAGTCGTCGGCCATATCTCGTCCGTATACGTGGCCCATGTGATCTCACTTCGAAGACTGGGCGACCGGCGCGACGCGCTTCGTAGCCAGTACCCCATGCTGGTCCTCATGGTGGGCTATACGGCCACGAGTCTGTGGATAATCGCCCAGCCCATAGTCGAGGAGTAATGCCGTAGGACAAGGCCGGAAAAACTGATGATTCCTGGGGCCGGCGACGTTGACCCAGCTTCTCGCCGGTACTTATAATGCGATGGCATCGGTGCCGACTTCTTTGCCGCTCACCACGAGCTTCCTACGCCACCTGACGACCGAACAGAGGCGGCCTTAGTGACAACTGCGGACGGCGAACTGCGAGACGCTTGCGGCGTGGTCGGGGTCTACTCGCGAAACGACGACGTGGCCCGCGTCGCCTTCTTCGGACTCTACGCCCTGCAACACAGGGGGCAGGAGAGCGCCGGCATCGCCGCGGCCGACGGCGAGCGTATCACCACTCAGACCGCCATGGGACTGGTAGGGCAGGCGTTCCAGGAAGAGGACCTCGTCGGTCTGACCGGCCACCTGGCCATCGGTCACACCCGCTACTCCACGACCGGCTCCAACAACATCACCAACGCCCAGCCCATCATATCCAAGGGCCCCAACGTTGAGATCGCGTTGGCCCACAACGGCAACGTAATCAACGCCGTCGAACTGAAAGAGGAGCTTGCCGGCTGGGGCTGCACCTTCTCGTCTACGAGCGACTCGGAGATAATCGCCCACCTGATCACCAATGCCCCCGCGACTACCTGGGAAGGCCGGATTGCGTACTGCATGCGCCGCCTGGAAGGGGCTTACTCGTTGGCGATCATGACCAAGGACGCCGTCTTCGGCATCCGGGACCCGCTCGGGGTCAGGCCATTGTGCATCGGCAAGCTGAACGGAGGGTGGGTGATCGCGTCGGAGTCCTGCGCTCTCGATCACGTCGGAGCCGAATACATCCGCGAGGTCGAGCCGGGCGAGGCGGTGATGGCGGATGACCAGGGCCTCAGGACTGTCTATCAACGCGAGCCGGACGGCAAGTCGGCCATGTGCATCTTCGAGCACATATACTTCGCCCGCCCAGACAGCATCCTCGGGGGGAAGCTGGTCTACAAAAGCCGCATGGCCATGGGGGCGGAGCTTGCCCGCGAGCACCCCGTGGATGCCGACATGGTGATCGGCGTTCCGGACTCGGCCACCGCCGCCGCTGTCGGCTACTCTCAAGAGTCAGGTATCCCATTCGCCGAGGGGCTGGTGAAAAACCGCTACGTCGGCCGCACCTTCATCCTGCCGGACCAGCGCCTCAGAGACCTGGGAGTGCGAAGAAAGATGAACCCTCTGCCGGAGCTCATCGACGGCAAGCGAATCGTCGTTGTCGACGACAGTATCGTCCGTGGCACTACCACGCCCCACGTAGTCAGCCTACTGCGCAAGGGAGGCGCGAAAGAGCTTCACCTCCGAGTATGCGCACCCCCTATCATGTGGCCCTGCCACTTCGGCATCGACATGGCGACGCGACGGGAGCTGTTGGCGGCCAACAAGACCGTGGAGGAGATCCGCGACTACGTCGGCGCGGACTCCCTTGGATACCTGAGCCATGAGGGCCTCATTAACTCAGTGGGCTTGGGCAAAAGCAAGTTTTGCATGGCATGTTTCACCGGGGACTACCCCGTCCCGGTCCAGCTCGAGATGGACAAGCTTGTCCTCGAGGTCTGAGGAGCCAGGGGTCCTGATGTGACTCCATCAAAACCAGCATCCCCGCTTACCTACCAGACGTCCGGCGTTGACCTCGACGCCGCCCAGGCCGTAAAAAGCCGCATAGCCGATATCGTCTCGACGACCCACGGGCCCGAGGTACTGGCTGGCGTGGGCTCCTTCGGGGCCATGTACGCGCTGGCCGGATATGACGAGCCGGTGCTGGTCTCCAGTACCGACGGCGTCGGTACCAAGCTCAAGATCGCCGCTATGGTCGACCGGTTTGAGACTCTGGGCGAGGACCTGGTCAACCTCTGCGTAAACGACATCATCGTTTCCGGCGCGAAGCCGCTGTTCTTCCTGGACTACATCGCTGTCGGCAAGCTCAACCAGCGAGTAATCGAGGACCTCGTCGGCGGTATGGCCCGGGCGTGCCGGGAGGCCGGGTGCGCCCTGATAGGCGGCGAGACGGCCCAGATGCCGGGCGTCTACAACGAGGGTGAGCTCGACCTTGCCGGGTTCGTCGTGGGCGCGGTCGAGAAGAACGCGATCAAGGATTTTTCAAGAATTCGAGACGGAGATGTCTTAGTAGGCATACCCTCCAACGGGCTGCACACCAACGGCTACTCGCTGGTGCGTCACGCCCTCGGCCTAGACGACGATCCGTCGCCCCTGCGGGAGCATTACGCAGAGCTCGACGGGACCCTGGCAGACGCGCTACTGGCCCCGCACCGGTCCTACTACAGAGAACTGGGGCCGGTCTTCTCGCTCGTGAAAGCGGCAGCTCACATCACCGGAGGGGGGCTGCCCGAAAACATGCCCCGCGTGCTGCCCGAGGGACTCGCGGCGCGATTCGACACGACGGCCTGGAAGCTGTCTCCGGTCTTCTCGGTGCTGCAAGAGATGGCCGAGATCGAGCCCGACGAGATGTTCCGCGTGTTCAACATGGGTCTCGGCATGGTGCTGGTGTGCGACAAGGAGGCCGCCGCCGAAGTCATGTCAGGCATTCTGGACGCCACCGTTGTCGGCGAGGTTGGTACAGCCGAGGACGAGCGACGAGTCATCCTGGAGTAGGGCTATGAAGGCTATCCTCAGCGTATTCGACAAGACTGGCGTGAGTGATATGGCCAGGGCGTTGCACGAGGCCGGCTACGAACTCGTCAGCACCGGCACAACAGGCGGCGTCATCGCCGAGGCCGGCCTCCCAGTGACACAGGTCTCCGATCTAACCGGGTCCCCCGAGCTCCTGGACGGCCGCGTCAAGACCCTGCACCCGAAGATCCACGCGGGCATTCTCGCGCGCCGTGACCTGGAGAGCCACGCGGCGCAGTTGGCCGAGCACGGCATCGATACGATCGACGTGGTCGTCGGAAATCTCTACCCCTTTGTGGAGACCGTCAGCAACCCCGACGTGACCCTAAGCGACGCCCTGGAGAATATCGACATCGGCGGGCCGACCTTGATACGCGCAGCGTCGAAGAACTTTCCGCACGTGACTGTCGTAGTGGACCCCGCCGACTACGAGTGGGTCGGGCAGCGGCTGGCGGGCGGGCAAGAGCTTTCGCTGGAGGAACGGAGGGGCCTGGCCTTCAAGGCGTTCCAGCACGTCGCTCTCTACGACACGGCCATCGCCAGGTACCTGGCTGACGGTGACCCGTTTACCGACGAGTTCACGTTGGGCTTCACCAGGGTGTCGGGACTGCGTTATGGGGAGAACCCCCACCAACAGGCCTCGCTCTATCGGAGCGTCCTCTCGTCAGGAGGAATCGTGGCCGCGGAGCAGCTCCACGGACCCGAAATCTCCTACAACAACGTGATGGACGCGGACGCGGCGTGGACGGTCGTCTCGGACTTCGCGGAGCCCGCCGCCGCCATCGTTAAGCACAACAACCCGTGCGGTCTGGCCGCGCACGACGATCAGCCCACGGCCTATCAGCGTGCCCTGGAGGGCGATCCGGTCTCGGCATACGGTGGTATCGTGGCCGTCAATCGCACCCTGACCGCCGCGACGGCTACGGCCATGAAGGGCACCTTCTACGAGATAGTCGTTGCTCCCGACTATGAACCGGCCGCCCTTGAAGTGCTCAGGAAGCGAAAGAAGACCAGGGTACTCCAAGTACCTCCGGCGAAAGGTCCGACTGAGGCCCTGGACTTGCGGAAGGTGTCCGGAGGCGCTCTACTTCAGACCGTCGACGCCATAGAGGAGGACCCTTCGACCTGGGAGGTCGTGACGGAGCGCAAGCCAACGGGCGAAGAGTTGGCCGACCTGGCCTTCGCCTGGAAGGCCGCAAAACACATCAAGTCCAACACCATCGTCCTGGCGAGGGACCGCACCATGGTCGGAATGGGAGCGGGTCAGCCTAACAGGGTGACCAGCGTGCACCTGGCCCTCCGCATCGCCGGCGACAAGTCCAAGGACAGCGTGCTGGCCTCCGACGCCTTCATGCCCTTCGCCGACAACGTAGAGCTTGCCGCCAAGGGCGGGGTCGTGGCAATAGCCCAGCCGGGAGGGTCCATGCGGGACCAAGAAGTCATCGAGGCCGCCGACAGGCTTGGGATCGCAATGGTTTTCACCGGTACGCGCCACTTCAGGCACTAGCCCGCAGCCCGTTCACCATGTCCACAACCCTGGACGTCGTCATCCCCGTCCTGAACGAAGAGCGGGCCCTCGCTGCGAGCGTCCGCACGCTGCACACTTACCTGTCCGAGAACCTGGACGCCTACGAGTGGCGTATCCTCGTGGCCGACAACGGCTCAACCGACTCCACCCCGGACGTGTGCCGTGTTCTCTCTGAAGAGCTCAGCGATGTGACATAT
>JAQBTI010000209.1 GCA_027624995.1 Chloroflexota bacterium | reverse complement strand
AGGAGATCCTGCCAGCGTCCTTCAGCTTCCATCGGTCTCCTGGCCTTCCAGCCGTAACTGCATCGTGAGCGAAAAAGCGAACCCTATGCCGCCCCGCGGCGAAGGACCTTGCCCGGCCTGGCACCCGTGTGCTTCCCCTTGTCTATGATCGGGACCCCGTTCACCAGCACAAAGGGTATCCCGTCTGGATACTGGTGCGGGTCCTCCCACGTCGCGTTGTCGATCACCGTCTCTGGATCGAATACAACTAGGTCTGCCACGAGGCCCTTCTTGACCAGTCCGCGGTCCTTCATGCTCATGCGCTGCGCCGGGAAGCCGGACATCTTGTGTATCGCGTTCTCCAGGGTTAGCACCGGCTCGTCTCGAACATACCTCCCCAGGATTCGGGGGTAGGTCCCGTAGAACCTCGGGTGTGGCAGAGAGCTGCCGAATGGTCCGTTCGGCGCTACGGCCAGGCCGTCGGAACCGATCATCGCGAGGTCGTGGCCTACGAAGTAGCGGACGTCGCCCTCGAAGCGGTTGTGGACGCGGCCCGGCACTAAGCCGTCTTCTTCCTCGAGAAGCTGCAGCACGGCCTCGGCGGGCTCTATCTCGCGCTCCCTGGCGATCTCTTCGACGTTCTTGCCGATGAAGTGCCGGTTTGCTTCTGTATGGATGTAGCCTACGTACCACGCTTCCCAAAGAGGCTCCAGCCCCCCGAGTCCGGCGGCGACCTCCTCCCGGATGCGAGGCCTCAACTGTGGGTCCCGTATCCGCCCCAGAAAATCCGCTATTGTCCCCTCCTGCACCCAGAGAGGTATCAGTTGTTCGACCCCCGCGCCCGCCGCCGTGTACGGGTACACGTCGTAGGTGATGTCCAGTCCCCCCTCGCGGGCCTTAACGAGGAGGTCGATCATCGCGGGTCCTTCCCCGAACACGCGCCGATCGATGATGGCCATATGGGAGAACTGCACCGGAATCTCGGCCCGCTGGCCGATCTCGATGGCTTCCTCGATAGACGACAGGTGCTTTCCGTTACCCATTCTGGCGTGAGTGGCGTAGAAGGCCCCCTCGTAGTGGTTGATGGACTTACATAGGGCGACTACGTCGTCGGTGGTGGCATATCCGGAGGGCGCGAGCGACAGCCCAGTGGAGAGCGAGAAGGCGCCCATCTCCATGGCCTCCGCCGCCAGGCGCTGCATCTCCCGCATCTCGTCCCTAGTAACGGGCCGGTCATCGATTGCCCCTGAGGCCACCTGGAGCGCGGCCTGGCCGAGTTGTGGAGCAAGGTTGATGCTGATCCCACTGGACTCCAGGGCTCCCGCCCAGTCGTCCAGCGTGTTCCAGGTCCAATCGGTGTGACCGATAACGGAAAGGAGGGCGACATTTTCCTGGAGGGCCTTGGGGCCGCCCTTTCCGGCTGGGAAAGGTGAAAGGCTGCAATTGCCGGTGACCTCGGTGGTGACGCCTTGATAGGCCTTGCTCTCTCCGCCTGGGTCGTCGAAGAGGGTGACGTCTGAGTGGGAGTGCATGTCGATGAAGCCGGGGGCGATCACATGGCCGGACGCGTCGATGCGCTTTTTGGCCTCGGTGTCACTGAGCGATCCATGGCCTCGATTCGGCCGTTGGATATTCCAACGTCGCCTTTGTACCGGGGCGTATTTGTACCGTCGACGATGGTGCCGTTCAGGATCAGCGTGTCAAATGCCATGGCTACTCTCCTACCCTGTCCGGATCAAGTATCTTTTTCGACGGTGGCGTCCCATTCCACTTAGTCGTGTGACAGCTCCTGTGCTCTTGTGTCTTGGTGCAGGAAGCAGGAGCCCTACACTTCGTACGAACTCCAGGTGCCCAGACACCCGTGCCCTCGCCTGACGTGCAACAGGCGCTGGGACGGCTCGGCCACGTAGCCCGAGATCGAGTGCATATTCTCAGCTCCGTGGCGACATATCCCGGCAGGATCTCCTTCGTGGTCCGCCAGGATCGACTTCATGACGTCGACCGTTATGTCGCCCCATCGTTCGCGGACCAGGTGGCGCATGCGGTCCAGTCTATCGCCCGAGTCTGGGAGTGTGTTGTCCTCGTGTCGAGCGAACTCCGCCGTGAGGTAGTGGTTGGTATGTACACGCCAGTCAGGGTCGTCGTCCACAAACTCGGAGACACCCTCCGGCCTGCACTCCACGTCTGCGACGCCGCCCTGCCCATCGCACATGATGACGTTGTGGGCGGAGCATGTGCGGTTCCGGCTCAGGACGTCCACACATTCCCTCACGGTCGTCTGCTCTAGCATGACGCGTTTGAGAGCGTAGTGGGCCATGCCGGGACGCCACTGAAATCCGTAGAGGGCGTTGGCGAAGTGGGCGACGCCGTGCTCGTTCATTCCGGAGTAGCCGAGCTGGCCCGCGAAGGTGAACATCAGCGCCCTTGGACGCCCGTCGGCGGGCCTGACCCGAAGCAAGATGGCAACGTCGCCATATTCCGGCTCGAGGTCCTGGTTTTGGCCCGCCAGCGGATGGCCGTCCCTGGTGGCCACCCCGGACAGGGCAAATGCACTACAGCCCCCATCGCCAATCTGGGCCGCCTCTGCCCGCACCTGGCACAACACCGCCTCCTCGAGGGTTATCCCAGCGCCCTCGGCGAGGCCCTTGATCTCTTCGGCGTAGCCGGCGCTTAGAGCTTGAATCCCTGGCAAGAAAGACATTGCGTTACGACACAGCACGTCGCGGGGCTTGCCTGTCAGTCTCTCGATCCATAGCAAGTACCGCTGCACCAGTGGGGCCGCCTGCGAGCCTAGCTGATAGCCCATCTCGTAGGACGTGCCGCTCACATCGAACAGCGGAAACTCATGCGCCAAGCGATTCATCTCATGACCTCAATGTGTGTGTCTCATGGTAGACCACCAGGGGGGCCGCCGGCACTTCAGCTTTTCTGCGTTAGTAGCACCCACCGTTTGCGCAGCAGATTCAATGGCGAAGATCGGAGCTCCCGACAGGACACAGAGGACGTCGACAAGTCAGACCAGGGTGCCACTATCGCGGGTGTAGCTTCCGGAGACGCCTCCCTCCCGTAATGTAAGACCCTGTCCTCCAGAGCGATCGACAAGCTGGAATCGGGAAAAAGCGAGAGGCCCAGGCTACATGCCCGGGCCTCTCTGCTACGCCACGTTTAAGATCGATGGCTACGGAATGTCGGACCTTGCGGCACAGGAGGTGATTTTGCCCTTCTCCTTGCCAGAGATCAGGCCAGCCTTCTTCCACTTATCCGCCAATTGGCTAACCTGCTTTACGAAGTTCCCGTGGTTGTTCGCGCTGGCTGCAGCGGCCCCGATGAGGTCGTTGAAACGGGCGCCATCGCCTAGCAGCTGGTTAGCGACGTCCGGGTCGCAGGTTCCGATGACCACGGAAGGCCCTGTGTCGGATTTCGGGAAAGCGTCATCGCCATCCGGCACGCCGTCATTGTCATCGTCGGGGTCGCAGGCGTCGCCCAGGCCATCACCGTCATAGTCCTCTTGACCTGCGTTGGCAGTGTTGGGGCAGTTGTCAGCGTCGTCTGTCACCCCATCACCATCGGTATCCGCCACCGCGTCCGGGACGACATGGACAATGACGGTGCCACTGAGTTGCAGACTCGGGTCGCCGGCACTTCCGCCATACTCGACCACGTACCCCTGAACTACGTAATCACCGCCGCCTCCGCCGACCGGCAGGTCGTTCCAGAAGCTCTCATTGAGGTTCGTGTTGCCGATCATATGGGCATAGTCTTCGTCGCCTGCTTGGTTGGGCTCGCCACCGTCCCAGTTGGTGTATTCGCCGCCTTGAGGGACACAAGTTCCAGTGCCGATACAAAAGACTGTCCCAGCCTCCGGGCCTGTGACCCACTTCCATGTGCCCTCGACCGCGGCGTCAGTTCCGCCAAGCCAGCCGTTGCCCTGGAGTTTGTCGAACACGAAGGCATTCTCGGCCCCCGATGTAATGGTCGCCAGATACCCTTGTAGACCGAAGAGACTCTTACTGGCAGCCGCAGCTTCGGCGACGTTCCAGTTCTCGTTGATTACGGACACGAATTCGTAGAAGTGTCCGTTGTCAGGGAAGGCCAGACCGGAGCCAAGCTGAAGGTGACTTCACGATCGGCGGGGTCTGGGACCCCACTGGAGTTGGAGTATGTCACCTGCCGCAGCGCCGTCTGGTAATCTGCGGCCGAGGCGCTGCCGCTGATGTCGAGCACACCGGTGGAGCTGTTGTAGCTGGAGGTCAGACCGCCAGGCAGGGAGCCAACGCCCAGGGTGTCCTGGGCAGCGACGAATCCCGCTCCTATCGAGACTTTGGCTCCGTCTATGTCGTCACCGGACGTGAGCGTCAGACTCGGGTCTACGGCGACGGGAAAGTCGCCCTCGTTGTATGTAGCCGGACCGAACGTGGTAAGCACCGGCGGGGCGCCTGTGGCGTAGGCCGGTGTTGCGGCGAGAATTCTCGACAAATGTTCTACGATCTGGCTTGGGCCGCTAGCCTCTAACGACCGGAGTGGGGAGCCACCCAAGCTGCCCCTGGATAGACAGTGGGAGGGAAGTGTGCTGATGCCGGGGCGGAATGGCCAGCCCGACGATTACCCCTCGCTCCGTCCTCCTGTGGGGGCTTGCGCTCCGGCAGAGGCGATCTCCTCGTCGGAGACCCGCCCGAGGTTTGCCGTGACCTTCAGGAAGGCGTCGATCTCGTCGGGCGTATTGTAGTGGCACGCCGACAGCCGAATACCTTCGGAAACGCCGAGAGCGTCGA
>JAQBTI010000208.1 GCA_027624995.1 Chloroflexota bacterium | reverse complement strand
ACTCGGCGGCCCGTGCCGTCGAGTCGGGCCCGGTTGGTCTGTTCCTGTGCGGCGGCGACATCGCTGCCGAAGTCTGTAAAAAGCTCCGGGTTGCTGAAGTGAGGCTTGTCGGGGAAGTGCAACCTGGTGTGCCCGCCGGCCGCGTCGTCGGCGGTCCGGGCGATGGCCTGCGAATAGTTACCAAAGCGGGCGGATTCGGAAGCCCGGACGCCATAGTCGCTTCTCTATCGTATCTAGAAGACGGTACCTTACCCGGAGACGGCGGGGGACGGTCTCCGCTAAGATAGTCGCCAAGGAGTCAACACATGCCAGCTATCCAGCCCGCCGACCTGTCCGGTGTCGCGCGCATCGGGTCACTCGACCTTGTCGAAGCCGCGGACCGGCCGGTGCAATCGATCGCGGACGCCCCAAAGATGCTCGAAGGTGCCGGTTTCGAGGTGCGACGAGCTTTCGCGGAGATCGACCTGAGCCTTGCCGACCCGTTCCTGCTCCTGGACCACATGGGGGCCGTGGAGTACGCCCCCGGAGAGGCCAAGGGCGCACCGGACCATCCTCATCGCGGCTTCGAGACAGTGACCTACATGATGGACGGTGAGCTCGAGCACCGCGACTCCAACGGTGGCGGCGGGGTGATCACGGACGGCGCGACCCAGTGGATGACGGCCGGCGCGGGTATCGTTCACTCGGAGATGCCAACTGAGTCGCTCTTCGCGACGGGCGGACTGTTTCACGGAGTGCAATTATGGGTCAACCTTCCCAGCAAGGAGAAATGGACGCCGCCGCAGTACCAAGACCTGGAGGCGGGCCAGGTATCGCTGCTCGCTTCCGAGGACGGCGGGGCCCTCGTGCGACTGATCGCCGGAGAACTCGGCGAGCACCGTGGACCGGGCAGCACCCACACGCCGATCACCTACGCCCACGCCAGTGTAAGCCCCGGGGCCCGGCTCCGGCTTCCGTGGCGCAAAGACTTCAACGCGCTCGTCTACATACTCGCCGGAAGGGGATCGGCGGGCCCCGAGCGCCAGCCCATCCGGGAGGGCCAGCTCGCTGTCATGGGGGCGGGCGACGCTGTGACGGTGTTCGGAGACGAGAGCATGGAAGGCCCGTCGCCGACGCTGGAGATGCTCGTGCTGGGCGGTCTTCCGATCAAGGAGCAGATCGCCTGGTACGGCCCTTTCGTAATGAACACGCGCGAGGAGCTTGTCGAGGCGTTCCAAGACTATCAGGCGGGCCGAATGGGCAGCATTCCGGCCAAGCGGCAGGATAGCTGACCATCCGGCGTTGACTCGTCCCGCAAGCCCTCCTACACTAGGGCCGTCGCCGCGCAGACCTGCCCGGCGCACGGTTCACTTACGCGCAAGAGAAGCCATTGCTCACGCGCCAGCAGAAACAGCATTTCGAGACTTTCGGCTTTCTCAAGCTGACGGTGACGTTCTCGCCGCAAGAGACCTCCGAAATAACCCGGCTGTTCGATGAGGTCATGATGGAGGGGCGATACGGGCAGCCCTACGGCGGCACTCAGCGGCTCGGCAACATCAGAACGCCAGCGATGGTCACGGTGGGCAGCTTCGACGTGGCCGTGCCGCCGATCTACGGCCGCGAGGCGGCTGACGCCATTCCGGGCGCCGAATCCGTAGTCTTTGAAGACGGCGGTCACCTGCACAACACCGAGCAGCCCGATGAGTTCAACGCCGTCGCTCTGGACTTCCTCCATAGGCATGCCGCATAGACAACGAACACTTTGACAGGAGACAAAACTTGCCCAACATAATCGGAGACAACATATACCTACGCGATTACCGCATGGAGGACGTCGAGGCCGTTCACCGGTGGCGCAGCCTCAGCGAAATCACATGGTGGACAGCAGCGTATTTGTGGCCCGAGTCCACGGAGCAGACCAGGGCCTTCATCACAGCCCAGGTCAACGACGTCGATCCGCAGAACCGCAAGTTCGCTATCTGCCGCCTTGACGACGACCGGTACCTCGGCCACATCGGATACGAGAGCCTGCAGCTCCGGCGGCGCAATACCGAACTTGGTATCTCCATCGGCGAGCCCGACTTCCTGTCCAAGGGCATCGGCACCGAGGCTATTGGACTGTTCCTGAGCGTCTGTTTTGAGGAACTCGGACTGCACCGCGTCGGCCTGAGAGTTCTACGTGAGAACAAGCGCGGCATCCGATGTTACGAGAAGTCCGGCTTCAAGACGGAGGGCACAATGCGCGACTTCTACTACTCTCAGGGACGGTGGCACGACCTCCTGATGATGGGCATCCTGGAAGACGAGTATCGCGCGCTGGGCCGGAGCGCTCGACGCGACGTCGTCGAGTACTGAGGGCCGCGGGCCACAGCGACTCCGATACCTACGAGGTAAAGAGTGGAAGCCATTAGCCCCATCGTCGGCAGACAGCTCATCCAGGCCGCGAACGACCCGGACGGCTTCTGGGAACGTGCGGCCGAGGCCCTGCCGTGGTTCCGGAAGTGGGACAGGGTCTTCGACTGGGACTTCCCTGACTTTACCTGGTTCGCCGGCGCCGAGACCAACCTGGCGTACAACTGTCTGGACCGGCACGTCGAGGGTGGATGGGGCGGCCACGCGGCCCTGGTCTACGCAAACGAACGCGGCGAGCGGCAGGTCTTCACCTACGCCCAACTCCTCCATGAGGTATCCCGCGTGGCGGCAGCCCTCCGCGGGATGGGCATCGAGAAGGGTGACAGGCTCACGATCTACATGCCGGTGTGTCCGGAGGCGCTCATGCTCATGCTGGCCACCGTACGTATCGGGGCAATTCACTCCGTCGTGTTCGCAGGCTTCGGCGCGGGCGCATTGGGAGGCCGTATCAAGGCGAGCGGCTCAAAGCTGGTCTTCACCTCGGACATCACCTACCGCAAGGGCGGCTCCGTTCCGCTGAAGGGCATCGTGGACTCTTCGCTCGAAGGCTCCGGCAACTCGGTACAACACGTCGTGCTCCTGCGCCGGAGGGACGACGAAGTGTCGATGACGCCTGGCAGAGATATCGATTGGAGCGACTTTCTGTCCAGGGGGGACGGGCATGACGGCGGACACGTCGCCATGGAATCCAACGAGACGGCGTTCATACTGGCCACCTCCGGCACCACAGCGGAGCCCAAGCTCGTCGTCCACACTCACGGGGGCTACCAGGTCGGGATCCACACCATGGGCCGCTCGGTCTTCGGCCTCAGGCCCGAAGATGTTTGGTGGGCCACGTCAGACATCGGCTGGATCGTCGGCCACAGCTACATGGTCTATGCCCCGCTGCTGGCGGGTAGCACGACGATAGCCTACGAGGGGAGCATCGATTTCCCGACGCCGGACGCCATCTGGAAGATCGTCCAGGAATTCGGTGTGACCGGCATATTCACGTCGCCGACGGCGGTGCGCCTGCTGATGCGCTACGGAGACTCTGCAGTCCCAAAGACTCATCCTCAACGGCTAGAGCGCGTATTCTGCGCGGGCGAAGTCCTTAATCCTCCAGCGTGGAAATGGCTGCAGCGGGATGTCCTCCGGGACCGAGTCCCTGTGATCGACCACTACTGGCAGACAGAAACGGGCGGACCGCTGATAGGGAATCCTTACGGTACCGCGATGCTGCCCACAAAGCCGGGGTCGGCAGGAATTCCCCTGCCCGGTATCGACGCGGCCGTAGTCACCCTTGAAGGAATCAAGTGTGAGGTGGGGGAAAAGGGAGTCCTGGTGGTCCGGCGGCCGTTCCCAAGTTTGACTCCAAGGCTCTGGGGCGAGCAGGGGCGCTACGGAGAGACGTACTGGGAACGCATCCCTGGCGAGCGATTCTACTTCGCCGGAGACTCGGCCCACATGGACGAGGACGGCTACATCTGGTTCGCTGGCCGTGCGGACGAGGTGATAAAGATCGCGGCCCATCGGATTGGAACCATCGAGGTAGAGTCCGCGTTCCTGACCCACCCAGGAGTGGCCGAGGCGGGCGTGACTGGCCGTCCAGACGAGCTAAGGGGCGAGGTTATCTCGGCGTTCGTCGTGCTCAAGAACGATGTTGCGGCCTCCGAGGAGCTACGAAAGGAACTCCTTCAAGCTGTCCGGACGGAGCTTGGAGCCGTAGCCGTCATAGGCGAGCTGAACTTCGTAGACATGCTCCCCAAGACCCGCAGCGGGAAGATAATGCGCCGGGTGCTCAAGGCCGTGGTACTCAATCAGGACCCGGGCGACATCACAACCATCGAAGAGGAGGGGTCGGTCGATGAGGCCCGCGAGGCCTGGGAGCAGGTCAGGGCGTCGGTGGGTGGGAGCGAAGGCTAGCTCAGCGGGGTCGAGCGTCGTCTCCGATTCCGGCAAGTAGAGCCTATTTCCAGTTGAGTGCATCGAATAAGCAAACGGAGCCCGATTTCGTGGCGCTGGTGGGAGCGACGATTGGGTAAAGCAATGCCCAGGTTCCGAGGGGTGCTATGAACGAGTCCGCCGGCGAAACGCTCGAACAGTTCAGACGCTCATTCAGCTACGGCTCCAGGACCGACCTGCTCTTTAAGTTCCTTGGCTCGTCGGGCGTATCTGACGAGCAGGCTGCAGAGTTCTTTCGGGGCCTCCTCGAGTTGTTGGGCGAGGCCTTCGATACCGGGGACTACGGCCCGGTAATGGACTACTGCTACCGCCAGCAGGTCGAGGGCCACGCGCCCGCCGAAGGGTCTGAACCGACGTTCCAGTACGACACCACACCCTGGACCCCACTCGCCAGACCGCTATCCGAGTCCCGAGTCGCAATCATCTCGGCAGG
>JAQBTI010000207.1 GCA_027624995.1 Chloroflexota bacterium | reverse complement strand
AATCTAGACATTCTGTGTTTTGTTTGCAGATTAGGCCAATTGACCAAGTGCTAGTGGTAGGGGGATACGGGGCGGGAATAGGGCTTAGAACTGAATCAAATTGACCGCCCCTTTTGCCCGATGCTACACTTAACATAGACTCGCAGCAAAGACGAGGTGGTGGATTGTCAGAGGGCTACGATGTGAACTGGGGAGTAGTCCTCGTGACCGGCGGTGTCGGGTTCGCAGCCGTTTTCGGTATGTTCCTCTTCTCGTACCTCATGGCGCCGCGGCGCCCCTCGGTCCTGAAGGATATCCCCTACGAGTGCGGCATGATGCCCGAGCCGTACCGCTGGTCCCAGATACAGATCCGTTACTACGTCTTCGCCATCCTCTTCCTGATTTTCGATGTAGAGGCCGTGTTTCTGTTCCCATGGGCCGTCGTCTTTCTCGAGTCCACTCCAGCCGTCTTCTACGAGATGCTCATCTTCATCGGAATCCTCTTCTTCGGCGTCGTATATAGCTGGAGAAAGGGTGTCTTGCAATGGAGATAGTCCCGTCAGTGGGCGATGGCCGGTCACGGGGCAACACCCCGGCCGACAGCATCTTCGATCACGTCCTGCCCAACGCAGTCGTCGCCAAGTCGGCCGAGCTGTTTGCTATGGGCCGAAAGTCCTCCCTCTGGACACTATCGTTTGGACTGGCATGCTGCGCGATCGAGATGATGAGCACGCACATGTCGCACCATGACCTGGACCGCTTCGGCGTGGTGACGTGGCCATCGCCGCGGCAGGCCGACGTTATGATAGTGGCCGGCACCGTGGTCAAAAAGATGGCGGACCCCATCAAGCTCCTCTACGAGCAGATGCCCGACCCAAAGTGGGTCATTGCCATGGGCAGCTGCGCCACCAACGGTGGCCCTTACTACAGGTCATACTCGGTTGTCATGGGCGTCGACCACATAATTCCGGTCGATGTCTACGTGCCCGGATGCCCTCCCAGACCTGAGGCGCTGATGCACGGCATCATGCAGCTTCAGGAGAAGATTTCGAAAGACGCAAAAGCCCTTGGAGAAGCCCCAGAAGCGTGAGCGGGAAGGCCCAGAGGCGTCTGTAGCACTGGACGATAAGGGCCAGGCCCTTTCGGTGTTACTTCCGGACGTACTTTCGGAAGTCGACATTGAGGTGGGCGCCGCTCTTGACGAAGTCGTCCTGACCGTAAGACCTGCGGACGTTACCGCCGTCTGCCGGACCGCCAAGGACGATCCGAGGCTCGCGTTCGACTACCTTCGATGCCTCTCCGCCGTCGACTACATCGACCGGCTAGAGGTGGTTTACCACCTCTTCTCCCTGCAGAAGCGTCACAAACTAGTGATCAAGACCTCTGTGCCGCCGGATAATCCTAAGGTTCCCACAGTCGTCTCGGTCTGGGCCGGGGCGAACTGGTTCGAGAGAGAAGCCCACGACCTGTTCGGAATCGAGTTCGAACATCACCCGAACCTGGAGCCGTTGCTTCTGTACGAGGGCTTCGAGGGCCATCCAGGACTCAAGAGCTTCCCGTTCCACGACTACGACGAGTGGTGATGAAAGGAGACTTCCAGTGGTCCAGGTGAGCTACAGGTCCGAGGTCTTCGAAGAGGACGGGCAGTACGTATCTGTATGTCCCGAGCTTGACGTATCCAGCTTTGGCAACTCGCCGCAGGATGCAAGAGACTCGCTTCATGAAGCAGTAGAGGGCTTCCTGGAGGAGTGTCTCTCAATGGGAACATTGGCCGAAGTGCTTGAAGAGTCGGGGTTCAGAAACGATGGAGCTGTCTGGCGACTGCGTGAGCGAGCCTACGAGGAAAGGGCAGCAACCATTCGTTGAGCACAGGTCCCAGGCGACTAACGCAGGTCCGGTACACGATTGTCGTTCGAATATTTGAGAGAGAAGGGTTTGTCCTATCCAGACAGAAGGGCGACCACTTGATAACGACCAAGCCGGGAGTCAAACGGCCAATCGTGATCAAACGTAGTCCCGGACAGGTTCCGGTCACGCATACAGTCACCAACATGCGTACGGCAGGGATGACGCGTGAGCGGTTCTTTGCGCTACTCGACGAAGTCAGTTAGTGATTTCGGACTTATGACGACCGACATAACATGCAGATAACCCAACAGCCGAACCAGCAAGGCGACACCGTCGACATGATGGTGAACATGGGGCCCCAGCACCCGAGCACGCATGGCGTGTTCCGGTTGGTGATCTGGATCGACGGCGAGCGGATAGTCCGCGCCGAGCCGCACATAGGCTACCTCCACCGAGGGTCTGAAAAACTCTGCGAAGGAGAGCAGTACAGCCAGGTAATCACCCTCTTCGACCGGCTCGACTACGTAGCCAACCTCAACTGTGAGCTGGCCTTCTGTCTGGCGGTCGAGAAGCTCATGGGCCTGGAGGTGCCCGACCGGGCGAGCTACATACGGGTCATCCTGTGCGAGCTCAACCGAATTGCCAGCCACATGCTTTTCTACGGTGTCTACGGCATGGAAGCGGGGGCGATCACTCCCATACTGTACGGCTTCAGAGAGCGCGAGCGCATCCAGTCGTTATTCGAAGGCGTCACGGGCGCGCGGATGATGCACAACTACATCCGTGTCGGAGGCGTGAAAGAGGACCTCCCCGAGGATTTCCCAAAACGTCTGTCTACGCTGACGGCCCAACTGCGGGCCGGCATCGACGAGTGCGACAAACTACTGACCAACAACGAGATGTTCCTCGCCCGCACCAAAGGCATCGGCACCATCACAGGTCCGGATGCGATCGATTACGGCCTGACGGGTCCACCTTTGAGGGCCGCCGGTGTGCTGGAGGACGTCCGTGTCTCTGACCCCTACTCGATATACGACCGCTTCGACTTCGGCATACCTGTGGGGACCTACGGCGACTGCTGGGACCGCTACTACGTCCGGATGGAGGAGATGAGGCAGTCGCTCGTTATCATCGAACAGGCCATGGAGCAGATGGAGCCGGGACCCGTCTCAGCCAAGGTGCGCCGCATCGCGCGACCTCCGAAGGGCGAGGTATACCTGCGCACCGAGTCCCCCCGTGGCGACTTCGGCGTGTACCTGGTGAGCGACGGCAGTGACAAGCCCTACCGGGTCAAGGTCAGGGCCCCGTCCTTCGCGAACCTCCAGGCGCTGCAACACATGCTGCGCGAAGCCTACGTGGCGGACGCGGTGGTGATCCTCGGGTCCATCGACATCGTCCTGGGCGAAGTCGACCGTTGAGCACGACGGACGTCATCAACTACGGGTTGGCCGCAGCCGGGCTGATGGTCTTCCTATCGGTGACGGTCATGTTTCTCACGTGGCTGGAGCGCAAGACCCTGGCGCGCATCCAGATGCGCATGGGGCCGATGCGGGTCGGCTTTCATGGCACCTTTCAGCCGATTGCCGACTCCATGAAGTTGATGCTCAAAGAGGACATCCTACCCTCCTGGGCGGACCGACGAATCTACTGGGTCGCCCCCGTGGCCGCATTCGTTCCCGCCTTTCTGCTATGGGTCACCATTCCGGTGTCGCAGGATGTCGTGCTCCGCAACATGGACCTGGGACTTTTCTATATCGTCGCGATCTCGGTGCTTTCGGTGATGGGACTGGTCATGGCGGGATGGGGATCTGCGAACAAGTATGCGTTCCTGGGCGGGCTCCGAGCCGCGGGCCAGCTAATCAGCTATGAGATACCTCTCATAATGGCCGTACTCGGCGTCGCCATGCTCACCCAGTCGCTCGACCTGACCGAGCTGGTGGACGACCAGGCCACCTTCGCCAACGTCCTAGCCCAGCCCCTAGGCCTCTTCATCTTTTTCATGGCCGGGCTGGCGGAGCTGGGTAGGACACCGTTCGACATACACCACGCCGAGTCCGAGGTCGTGGGCGGGCCCTTTATCGAATACAGCGGTGCCCACTGGGCTGTCTTCTTCCTGGCCGAATACATCAACACGTTCACGATCGCAGCGCTGACCGTGCTTCTGTTCTTCGGAGGCTGGCGCTGGCCCGATATGCCGTTCGAGGGCGATGTTCACACGGCCCTCACTCTAGCCTGGTTTTTTATAAAGACCTACGCCGTGGTCCTGGTCATATTCTGGGTGCGCGGCACCTACCCGAGGTTGCGGATAGACCAACTGATGGCCTTCGGGTGGAAGATGTTGGTCCCACTTTCGTTTGTGAACATCGTTCTGACAGGTGTGGTGCTGTTCTACGAATGGCCCATGTGGACGTTGACGGCCTTCTCTCTGATACTATTAGGCGGGACGTTCTACCTGATCACGACGCTGCCGGGCCGCGGCCTTGACCGGATGACGGTGTCGGTGTACCCGGCCAGAGACTTGCGGACGCCTGCCACGGCCGGTGGCGCGGTGACAGATGCCGATGTTCCATCCTAGAGGCGAATTTGAGTCCTACGCGGTCGCCCTCTTCAGAAGAATGACCATGACCTGTATCACAGTATGATCGGATTCATCGAAGGCCTCCTGGTAACAATCAGAACGGCCCTTCGCAAGCCGGTAACCGCACAATATCCGGACCCATCCAAACGGCAGCCGGTCGCCGACCTGTACATGGGGTTCCCGGCCCTCACCTGGGACAACGACGTCCAAGAGCCTTATTGCACCGGCTGCATGGGCTGTGTGCGTGACTGCCCGACGCAGTGCATGAGCGCCACCATGGCGGACAATCCCTTGCACGCCGAGGGCAAGAGCAGCCGGCGAAAGATCGTCGAGGCGTTCGAGATCAACCTGGGTCGGTGCATCCTGTGCGGCATCTGCGTCGACGTGTGCAACTTTG
>JAQBTI010000206.1 GCA_027624995.1 Chloroflexota bacterium | reverse complement strand
GGGCGCTGACCGTAGAACAGCTCGTCACCCACTGCGAGCAAGTGCTTCGAGGGCATGCAGCCAACGTTGACGCAGGTGCCGCCGAGGGGCAGCCCGCTATTGATCAGGAGCGCGGTCTTGCCCAGGTCTGACGCCTTTGTTGCAGCGGCGAACGCCGCGCCGCCTCCGCCGATTATGATCAGATCGAATTTCTGCAATTGTCCACCTCTATGCCCGGGCGGCCTGTTCCTGTTGCACCAACCTCCGACGCTCCCTGCTTCGCACCGAAGTCAGGACCTCCTCGACGTCCATTCGGCCCACAGGCCCCGACGCGTACATCGACCCGAACACGGTGCCTCCCCGCAGGACGAGCAACTCTATCGGGTGGACGTAGTGGCCGTGGTGGTCGTCAGTCCACCAGGGGTCGAGTCCCGCGATCGCCTCTTCCGTAACGCCGTAGGCCAGCGGAAACGTTATCCCCGACTCGACTGCGGCGGCCTGGGCCGATTCTTGTGTGTCGGCGCTCGCGGCGATGACCTGCACACCCAGCTCCTCAAGCTCAAGGAGCTTTTCCTGATACCTTTTCAAGTGGCGCATGCAGTAAGAGCACCAGTTGCCCCGGTAAACGAGCAACACGAGGTATCGTCCGGCGATGTCGTCGGGTAGTGTCACGTTACGGCCATCGGCCAGGTCAAGGTTGATGGGGGGAAGTCTGTCTTTCTGAGTCAGCTTGCGCGCCATTATTCTTTTCTCCTGTCGTTGGCTGGTTTGAACTCTCATGCAAATTCCAAAGGGTCCCTTTTTTTGCCACGACTACACCGTACCCAAGCACGCCGCCCCGAACAAGCCCGTCGACGTCGTCCAGAATCCGCTTCGCGGTCGATATATGACGGACATCGACTCCAAGCTTCCCGAGCTTCGCCGCGACCTCGGCTACCAGGAGGGCGCCGCGAACCCCCTGTATGAACTGACTCACAACTAGGTCCTCTTGGTCCGACGCCTCTACCGTGAGCCCCGCGTTCTCAAATAGCCGCGCATACTCGTCCAGGCCCAGAGCGTCGTTCAGGCACAGCGCGGACATCACGGGGCCGGCCCATTCCCCTGGTAAACTCCCGTTTCGGGTCACGTCGGACAATGCAAGACGGCCTCCGGGTTTCAGCGAACGGCACAAGCGGTCGACCATCCGGGCCTTGTTATGGATCGAGGAAAGCACGCATTCCATCAGGACCACGTCGAAGTGGTCAGCCGGAAGGTCGTTCTTGGCAACGTCGGATTGGAGGAACTCCACCTGCCCCGCTACGCCGCTGCGCTGGGCGAGGACACGCCCTGCCTGAACGCCCTGAGGCTCAAGCGTCACTCCGACTACCGCGCAGCCATGCGTCTTTGCGAGGTGGACTGCGCTCACGCCGTTACCAGAGCCTGCGTCCAGCACCAAACTGTCCGGACCCACTCCAGCGAGGGTCGCTAGCTTTTCCGTTAGACGGAGCCCTCCAGGATGAAACGACAGGCCCATCAATGTTGAGGCTAGAGGATGCCCGTAGAGCTCGGTGCAGCAGGCCGCTACAGCAGCATGTTCATTCATCGGCCTCGGTCCTCATTTATCGAATCGACGCCGCAATCCTTGTACGGATATACCCGGCTTTTGCGGGCGCGGTCCTCGATCTTCTCCTTCATGGATGCTGTATGTTCCCGCATGAACTTCCCCAGGAGCGTACGGACATACGTCTGCGCAACCAGCCAACCGAGCACCCATCCTGGAACACCGACTGTGCTCTCGTAGAGAAACCGGGTGCATCCTTGAAGGTCCTCCAGGGTGAAACGGTCTCTCAAAAGCGAAAGCGGCCCTTCGACACCCTCGAATAGGATTTCCGTGGGGGCTTCGAGGGTGACCCACTCCACAGTCCTGTAAGTCTTGCGTTTGCCGGTCAGGGTAGGCGTCGAGGAATGAAACTCCACCAACTTGCGGTCGCCCCGGTCCTCGATCACACGAGAGGCCCCCTCGTCGCCCTGGTTGGCCCCGAAGGCCGTCAAGAACTCGAAGGCCAGCCGCCTGTCCGCGTGGATGTGTGCCTCCACCGGGGGCAGGCGGACGGTTATCACCCACCAACTCACTTCTTCACTCCTCGTTCCGGCGCGACTCGGCTCCGCCTCAGCTCCAGTCTGTCCTTCATCATTGCGCTCTTGACTCGCTCGCGGTACCCAACATTGTTGTACGCGCAAAAGGGTACCAGCTTGCCGTCGGGAGTTATGATCTCCACGCAGCACTTCATCACCTTCTTCACGTCGAAGGTGTAAGCGTCCATGAAGTCCTTTATGCTGACCGCGAAGATGTGCTTGGCCAGGTCGCGCCCTGAAACTGCCAGGTCGATGTTGCAGGTGGCGCAGACGAACTGGTCAGCGAGGGTATCCGAGCCGGGCGCCGCGCTCGAAGACCAGAGCGCCTCCAGCGCCCGTTTGATGTCCTGGGAAGGGTCGGGCCAGGACCGGTTGGTGATGTAGTCGAGATACTCGTCCACGTTCACGATTCGAGGGAGAGGAGTCACCTCACCGTCTTCCACGTAGGCGTATGTGACGGACTGGCAGCCCGGGTGGCAGCACGGAACTGGAACGAAGTCGCTCTTGACGAAGACCCCATCGGTCTGGGCTTGAATGCGCTCGATAACCTCGGGTATCGTTACGCGGTCCATCGGGTCGAAGGGCTCGTGCCGTCCCGTGTGGGTCACGGGCTGGAAGTTCACCCCTCGGACCGCGGGATGTTCAAGGCCGAACTTCACTAGGGCTCCGACCTCGTGCTCGTTCACGCCGCGTTCGACGGTCGCGACGAGAATCGTGTCCAGGTCCAGCTCAGCCAGGCGGTCGAGCACCTCCATCTTCTCCTTCAAGAGGGGTTCACCTCGCAGTCGGACGTACGTTTCGTCCTCCAACCCGTCGAACTGGAAGTACACCATCGGGCGCAGCTCTGCCAGCCGCTGGGCCCATTGCGGGTCCCGCGCGATGCGCAGGCCATTCGTGTTGACCATGATGTGCCGGATGCCCTTGTCCTTCGCCATCTGAATCACGTCGAAGAGCTGGGGGTGAAGCGTCGGCTCACCTCCGCTGAACTGCACGACCTCCGGGTCGCCTTCAGTTCGAACGAACTCATCCAACATCCGCTCGACCTCTTCGAGGGTGAGGTTGTAGCCGGGTCCGGCGTTGGCGAAGCAGGTCGGACACGCGAGATTGCAGCCGGTGTTTACCTCGATAAGGGCCAGACAGGCGTGCTGCTTGTGCTCAGGGCAGAGGCCGCAATCATACGGGCATCCGTCCTTGACCTCTGTGCTGAACGCAAGAGGGATGTCTCCAGGCTTGTTGTACTTCAGCGAGTTGACGTACGCCTCCGCGTCGCTGGAGATGAGCGCCTCGAACCAGCCGTGGTCCGGGCACCGCTTCCGCATGATTACTCTGCTTTGCTTGAGATGGATTTGCGCGTCGATCAGACGCTTGCAGACCGGGCACAGGCTCCGCGTGAGCTCATAGAACACGGTGTCCGCCACTTGTCTCCTTGGCCTGAGTGCGCCGCCCTGCGCCCTGTCCGATGCCTCGCCAACCTGATTGAGCCTGTCGCCCATGATTCCTCCTCACGGCTCGATTCTTACGAGAGACTTCTCACCCATCCTACCTTAAAGCATCCGACCTGTTCTCATGTGTCGCCCTGCCGACATCTACCTGGTGATTCGCCATGCACAATGAGAAAAGTATCGATTCTGGAGCAGCCCTATGAACCTGGACCCAAGAAACAAGCTGGCGACGAAGTTTGTTTTGACTTCTATCGCCTTAACCCTGCTCCCGATGACCATCGTAGCTATCATCGGCTTCACGCTCGGCCGCCAGGGCGTCTATACCCACACCCAGCTCCACCTTCAGTCCGTTGCCGAGTTGAAAGCCGGTGAAGTGACGAACTGGCTTGCGTTACAGCGGGCCGGCATCGAGCGCGTAATATACCCCGATGGGAATCTCGACGCCGTCGAGTCGATTCTGTCCAGCGACGCCTCCAGCGGAGTACCAGGCTCGGCCAGCGACTCGTTCGAGGCCACAATGCAGTCCGAGCCGTTCGATCCCGCAGACATCGAAGGAATCGTCATACTCGACTCCTCAGGAAGGGTGAAGTATTCGTCGTCTTCGGCTACGACTTCGCTTCTCGCCGGCCATGGCGGTCATATGGCGGAGCTCCCCACCGAGGGTGTTGGGCTGGATATTCTCCGCTCTCACCACTCCGGCTCGTCCCTCGTGTTTCGTTTCCCAACCCGCAGTCAGGGCCAGGGCGTCGTAGCCAGCGTGATTTCGGGACCTGAGTTTCGCAAGATGTTGCATCCCGATTCCGGGCTGGGGCCGAAGAGCGACATCTTCCTCGTCGCGCCGGACCAGGGCACCGTATCCTTTGACTCGATCGACAGCCTTATCGACGCGCCTCTGCTCGACGATCTTGCCATCGTTACCCAGACAGGGAATCTCACCATCGCCGATCTCGGCGGCCAGTCGATGGCGGCTTTGCACGCTCCCATGCAGGGATTTCCGTGGGAGGTGGTCGTCGCCATTCCTACGGCCGACGCATTTGCAGACGTCAAACGTATGCTCAACCTGATCATCCTCTCCATGGCGGCGGTCGGTTCCATTGGAGCCTTTCTCGCGTGGAGGTTCAGCGTTACGATCACCGAACCCCTGAAGCAACTCGTCGCCGGGACGGAAGAAATCCGGAGAGGGAACCTCGACTACCGGCTTGATGTCAGGTCCCGCGATGAAATCGGTGATCTGGCGGGCGCCTTCACCCACATGAGCGCGGGGCTCAAGCAAGCCCAGGCGGACCTTGTGGCA
>JAQBTI010000205.1 GCA_027624995.1 Chloroflexota bacterium | reverse complement strand
ACGACGGGGGTATTCTGGTGATGCTTCAAGTGCCAACGACTCAGCGGGCGCGAGAAGCCGTGAGGCTGGGCGTGGACATCATTATCGCCCAAGGCGCCGAAGCGGGGGATTCGGCGGATTTGTGACAACCTTGATCCTACTGCCCCAGGTCGTCGACATCGCCGGTTCGATTCCTGTGGTCGCCCCCGGTGGCATCGCTGACGGGCGCGGACTCGCTGCGGCGTTGACCTTGGGGGCCCAGGGAGTCAACATCGGAACACGGTTCCTCGCATCGGTTGAAAGCCCGATCAGCAGCCAGTGGAAGCAAGATATACTGGCCGCGCAGTCGGAAGACACTCTCAAGTTTGAAGTATGGAACGACATCTTCCCGCCTCCTTCAGGTGGATATCCGGTGATTCCAAGGGTTCTCGCATCGCCCTTCGTCAAGAAATGGATGAACAGTCGAGACAAAGTTAAGCTCGATGCGGAGCGTTTACAGGCGGAGATAGGAACAGCTGTCGAACACGGGACATGGGGTGAGCTTCTGCCGTTTACCGGGCAGACGGCCGGGCTGATAGATGAGGTCCTGCCAGCCGGTGAAATCGTGCGCCGAATAATGGCCACGGCAGAGGAAACACTCAAGGCGACATCAAGCCTCCTAACGCCGGTCCCGAAGCGGTCTAAGTAGCTCGGCGGTAGGGCAGGCGGTTATCCAAGTGGAGGGCGCCAGGGTGTCTCGCAGCACACAGAGGACCGTCGGCATCCTCGCTGTAGTGGTGGTCGGACTCGTCCTTTGGCCCATCTTCAGCCGGGGCGAACCCGTCCTGATCGTCCTTCTCACGGGATTTCTTGGGGCCGGGGCTCTGTTGGTCCGGAAGTCGTTCAGCGGTAACGTGAGGTGGGCACGGTACGCACTGCTAGGAGTAATTCCAGGCTTCTTGATTGGTGGTGTAGGACTCGGCCTGGTTGCCTGGTTTGCCGGTGTTGGCTCAAGCGGCTGGGAAGACCTCGCCGCGATCGCTGCCGGCATTCTTGGAGCATTTGCCGGCGCCGTTGCTGGCGCCGTGATCGGCGGACTATACGGTCGACGGAAGGACCGACAGTCTCATCGCAAACCACAAGTTATTCCACCATAGGAACGCGGGTTTCAGGACAATAGCCAGAATGTGAGACCCGCAAACGCGACCAGGACCGCCACGCCACCGAACCTGGAGCGTCGTGTTGCGGCTTCCAAGACCTGAGCGTTCGTCCTGACGAGCGCTTGGATTGCCCCACCAATGACGCCTGTGAGCGTACCGACAAGGAAGCCGAGCAGTAGTGACCTGTCGAAGGCCCCGGCCCATGGGAGGAGCGCAAGGCCCCAGAGGAATCCGAGACCGAGCGCGTTGGCGCGCGCCGCCTTGGCAGCGAGCCGCCTTTCCGAACCATCCGGACTACTCAAGTTGAGGGAGCCTTTTCGACAATCGGCCAATGTCCCGTGAAGGCGGTGGCTTCAATTGCAGGTCCCGTTAGTGGGCTTCCAACCGGCAAAAGCACGACGCCGTCACCGGGACGTCGGTCCGAGCGCTGGCGAGCTTCAGTCGCTGCTCGATAATGTTGGCCTCATCCATTCGACGAGGCGGACCACGACTCGGAAGCGGCGCATGGCGCAGGTTGTTGCGAGCTCTTGGAACGAAAGTACTTCGAGGGTCTCCGACCGTTCACCGCGGATAAGACGCGTTCCCCTCTCCGGCGTCGCATCATCCTCGTTACGGTAGATCTGTCCGAGTGGCTCCTCAGCTTCCGAGTACAGGAACCACACCGAGGCCGGCCTTGTGCCTGGATGGGTCATAGATGGGTCGCCTGGGCGCGATAGTCTGGCATGGCCTGCTAAAGCGACAGGGGGCTGGACGCGCCCACCGGTTGCTGACGTCGAATGTGGAGCGGGAGAAGGGGTTCGAACCCTCGGCCTCGTCCTTGGCAAGGACGCGCTCTACCACTGAGCTACTCCCGCACGGCGTTGTCCCGGCGAGGCGTTCCCACATGGTCCCGCCTGATTGGCACCGCCGGGGCTGGAACGTGCCGAGGGTCAGAATCGAACTGACGACACCAGCATTTTCAGTGCTGTGCTCTACCAACTGAGCTACCTCGGCCCGAGGACAATGTTAGTGTCGCTCAAGGTGGGGTGTCAAGGATGGGAGGGGGCGTATCTCACGAGGCAGGCGGCTTGCTGACGGTGGGACCAATAGGGATGGATTCCCGCCTGCGCGGAAATGACATGGGCGGGTGCGCGGGAACGACAGGTCGCGCAAAGTTCTCTGACAAACTCTGCTCCGCCGAACCGACATTTCCGTGAACCGACAGTCGCCATTCCAGCGAAGGCCTGAACCCATCGGCGCCTGAGAGCGCTATGTTCGTAGATACGCGATGGTGTAATATGTACTGCGCCTCTGGACTGATGAAGACTATCTCATCCGGCGTTTTCTGAGGTGAACTTTTGGCTGATTATGACCTGGTAGTCCTCGGGTCGGGCCCCGGCGGGTACGTCGCCGCGATTAGGGCGGGACAGCTCGGGATGAAGACCGCCATCGTGGAGCGCGATGAGTTGGGCGGGATCTGTCTGAACTGGGGCTGTATTCCGAGCAAGTCGCTTCTCCGAAATGCCGAGGTCCTCGGGCTTATCAAACATGCCGAGGAGTTCGGGATCAGCTTCGACAACCTGAGCTACGACTTCGGCGCCGCCATCGACCGCAGTCGAAAGGTCGTCAAGCGGCTCACGACCGGGGTCGCCTCGTTGCTGCGCAAAAACAAGGTCGATCACGTCCGGGGCGTTGGGGCTCTCAAGGACAGGTCCACCATCCAGGTTGAGGGCGGGAGTCTTCTCACTGCCGACAACATCATCATAGCCACCGGGGCCCGAGAACGGGCGATTCCGAGCCTGCCTGTGGACCGCAAGGTCGTCATAACGAGCAGGGAGGCGTTGGAGCTTCGTGAGGTGCCCGGGCGAGTGGTCATCGTCGGCGGCGGAGCCACCGGGGCCGAGTTTGCACACATTTACCGGACGTACGGCGCCGAGGTTACGATCGTCGAGCTTCTGCCCAGGCTTGTGCCGCTTGAAGACGAGGAAATCAGCCGGCAACTGGAGCGGGCGTTCACAAAGCAGGGCATCAAGGCCATGACCGGCGCGGGGGTCCAGGGCATCGCCGTCAACGGCGGCGTGGCTACGGTTACGGTGTCGTCGGACGGCGTGGAGTCGGTAATCGAGTGTGACAAGGTCCTGGTAGCCGTCGGTGTTCAGGGGAACGTCGAGAACATCGGTCTGGAAGAGGCCGGCGTGGAGACCGAGCGAGGATTCATCAGGATTGACGATCGGATGGCAACGAACGTGGATGGCGTCTATGCCATCGGCGACGTGACCGGGAAGATGCTCCTGGCCCACGTGGCGTCCGCACAGGGCGTGACAGCGGTCGAGGGAATCGCCGGCCGGAATCCTCCGAAGTTGGACTATGGTCTGATGCCACGGGCTATCTACTGCAGGCCTCAGGTGGCCAGCTTCGGTCTGACCGAAGCCCAGGCCCGCGAGCAAGGATACGAGATAAAGATAGGACAGTTCCCGATGGCGGCCAGTGGTAAGGCCCTGGCGCTGGGTGAGACCGACGGCTTGGTGAAGCTGGTGGTAGACGCCGAGGTCGGAGAGGTTCTGGGCGCCCACATGATCGGCGCCGAGGTTACGGAGCTCCTGGGCGAGCTCGCGATGACCCGTCTGCTGGAGGGGACCACCGCGGAGCTCGGGTGGGCCGTGCATCCTCACCCGACCATGTCTGAGGTCGTGAAGGAGGCCGCGCTGGCAGCGGAGGGCGAGGCGATCCACATCTAGCTCTCGACGGCGGTCCGAGATCGGCGCGAGAACAGTATACGAAGGTAGCCTTGAATTTGGATAAAAGCCAAGTCAGAGAAACGTACAGGCAGATGCTGCTGATCCGACGGTTTGAGGAGGCCAGCAGCAGGCTCTACATGCAAGGGAAGATCCGCGGATTCCTGCATCTGTATATCGGCCAGGAGGCCGTCGCGGTTGGCGCGATTCCGGCACTGAACGCTGACGACTACGTTATCAGCCACTATCGTGACCATGGACACGCCCTCGCCCGTGGGATGGACCCCAAAGTTGTGATGGCGGAGCTGTTCGGCAAGGCGACGGGAAGCAGCGGGGGCAAAGGCGGGTCGATGCACCTTTTCGACTCCACCCGGAACTTCATGGGCGGCTACGCCATAGTGGGCGGTCAACTCCCAATCGCAGTCGGCCTGGCGCTCGCCATCAAGTACAGGAAGGAGAGCCGGGTTGTCCTCTGCTTTTTCGGGGACGGCGCCGTCAGCGAAGGTGAGTTCCACGAGTCGCTAAACCTGGCTTCGCTCTGGAAGCTGCCAGTCGTATTCTTCCTGGAGAACAACCTTTACGGCATGGGCACGAGCGTGGAGCGTACTCACGCTGGGGGAAAGGATATATATCTGACTGCCGAGCCTTATAAGATTCCGGCAGCGCAGATCGACGGCATGGACCTGATGGCCGTCCGCGAGGGGACGACGGAGGCGCTGGCGAGGGTCCGCGCCGACACCGGGCCGATATTCCTCGAGGCGATGACGTACAGGTTCCGAGGCCACTCACTCGCCGATCCTGAGGAGTACCGGAATGACTCAGAGGTCGCCGAATGGCTTGGCAAGGACCCGATCGCGTTGTTCAAACAGAGGTCAATCAAAGATGGTCTGCTCGCAGAGGTGGAGATAGCCGAGATAGGCGAGGAGGTCGAAGGGGCCGTCCGGGAAGCCGTTGAGTTTGCCGAAGCGAGTCCAGTTCCAAGCCTCGATACGATATTCGATAACGTGTATGGCAGTGGGGCGT
>JAQBTI010000204.1 GCA_027624995.1 Chloroflexota bacterium | reverse complement strand
TGGGATTTCTTCACCACGGGTCGTGAACAGGGAAGGGTCGGTGAATGGGTTGGAGGGCTGGAGGCTCTCAGGTGGCAGGTCGATCGGCTCGATTCTGCTGGTGCTTATGTGCAGGCCCTCCACGCCCAACAGATAGGTCTTGCCTCCCTTGGTAACCCGCAGCGCCGCCCCTTTCCATTCGAAGTCATTGAGGTTGCGCACGTAAAGAACCGCGTCTCTGGCCTCACCACACGTAAAGAACCGCGTCTCTGGCCTCACCATCTGTGCAGGCCTACGCACTGATCGTCTGCGCTCGCGAAGTCTTCGCCTGTGGAGAGGCCCCACCCGCGCCGCAGGCGGAGAGCAGCGCGAGCCCGAAAACGGCGCTAGCTAGCGTGAGGGACCATTGCGACAACGCTATAGAGGACCTCAAGGGCCGCTCCTGCCGCGCTGGGGATTTTCGATCGAGTCGGCTGATTCCACGCCTCTGCTGGTCCTGGGGATTGACGTCCTCACTCTTAGTTCCCTAGCTTGATTCGGGGGTCGAATACCACCGCTCAGTAGACATCCAAGGCAAACCCTTTGCCCTGAGGAGTGGCTTTGAAATCGAAGACGGATGTGGAAATGCGCTCAGCCAGGTCGGACGCGACGAGCAGCAGTGGCCGGCCTTCGGAGTCGATGATAAGGTCTCCGAACTTTTCTTCATCGATCACAATGCCGAAGTCACCTTCGCCGGTCCATTCGGGAGGTGTCGCCAGTCGAAGGTGTTTGCCCTGGGCCAGGTTGGTCCTCTCGAGAGTTCTCATCAACTCTTCCCTGGCCGCGTCGGTCACCTTTACCATTTCAGCCTTACTCCTACGTCCATGTCTACGCTTCCTGCGAGGGAGGCAGTTTACAACAACGTTTCACGATATTCACACTCCCTGCCGACGCTTTCAGGCACGGACGCCGTCCTCGGTCGCTTGACAGACGGAGCTTTCCAGGGCCAGGCAGGTCGGATGTATCTCGACTTCGAAATCTGCGATTGGATTTTCGACCAGGTGGGAAAGACCTCCTTTTCTACGTGCGCACCTGCTCAACGAGAAGACTGACGATCCAGGTCCCAAGCCCACTTTCGGTCGTCCGTCGACCGGCATAACCCGAGCCGAGTCAGACGCCGTCTCGGCAAGCTACTCCAATTGTCGAGACGGCCGGCGATGCGCTATCATGACCTACAATGCGGAACCTCTTCAGTCGTAGCTG
The DNA here is from genome assembly GCA_027624995.1 of Chloroflexota bacterium. GTDB lineage: Bacteria > Chloroflexota > Dehalococcoidia > Lucifugimonadales > CATQGZ01 > CATQGZ01. The sequence goes on along the minus strand of JAQBTI010000204.1, from coordinate 3,638 downwards.
GGCAGGGCGTTCCCCCAAGGTGACCATAGGGGTTCCGGGACACGCCTAGATCATACCCAGACCCCTTGACCGCATCGTAGACTGACCGGGCCAACGTAGCTCAGTGGTAGAGCAGCGGTTTCGTAAGCTGAATACCTTCGTCCGCCAACGTGTCCTCAGATACGCAGGCGGCCCCTCATTGGCTTACCCCCTACCTGTCTTGTTCCCCATTGTATCCCGCAGTCTGTGGGCGTTGGTGTCAGAATTGGTGTCAAAACTCAGGTACGACTCAAATACGATGCTGTCCGTCAAAGGGTAGCCCGTGGCGGTCTTGGACAGGATAGGGGGCCACCCAGCGACTGGAGTCCCACGCCGGTTTGGGGACTTCCTTCCGCTTGCGCACAACGATGATCCATGCTGCAACAACCGAGGCCGGTTGAGGTATGCGGCACCCTTTTGGATAGGGACTAAGGCCCCCTGGGAATTTAGCGAGGCCTGTGGCCCGGCCACGAGAAGCTACAAAAATGGACGCCCCGCCGCTTCTAGCTCTCGAACCTGATCCGAGGGTCAAACAACACCAACAGGATGTCCGAGATCAATGTGCCGATCACCGTCAGCACTCCCAGCATCAACACTATCGTCGCAGCAAGAAACAGGTCTTCGCTTAACAGCGCCTTCAGCAAAACCGGACCTAGCGTCGGAAGGCTCAACACTACCGACACAACCACGCTTCCAGATAAAAGGAAGGGCAAAAGGTATCCGATGGTGCTTATGAAAGGGTTCAGTGCCATTCGCACGGGGTACTTCAACACCAGCTTCCACTCCGACATTCCCCTCGCCCGTGCGGCAACGACATAGGGCTTTGCAAGCTCGTCCAGCAGATTGTTCCGTAGTATCCTGATCAGACCCGCCGTCCCCGCCGTTCCGAGTACCAGCGCAGGTATCCACAGGTGTTTCAGCAGGTCCACGAACCTACCGAAGCTCCACGATGCCTCGAGGTACTCCGGCGAATAGAGCCCACCGATGCTCAGGTCGAACCACACGAAACCTATCCACATCAAGGCAAGCGCCAGCAAAAAGTCCGGGACGGCCAGGCCTAGAAAGCCAACGAACGTCACCGCATAGTCCCCGGCTGTGTTGTGCTTCACCGCCGAATATATCCCGATGGGAATCGCCAGGACCCAGGTAAACAGGATCGTGCCAAGTGCCAGCAGCAGCGTGTTCACCAGCCGCTGGCCAATTACCTCGGTGATCTTGACGTTGTGCTCCATCGAGTTCCCGAAGTCCAGCTGCACGACGCGCAAGGCCCACTTCGAGTACTGAACGACCAGAGGCTGGTCCAGGCCAAAGTCCTCTCGAATTTGTTGCTCGATGGCCGGATCGCCAAGTACGCCGCCCGCAGAGTGCGCAAAATTCGAGTCCCCCAGCAGCCGCTGCACGTAGGTTGTCGCATAGTCTCCTGGAGGAAGTTGGATAGCAAGGAACGCAACGATGGAGATAACAAAAGTGGTTAGCCCTGCGAGTAACGTCCGCCGTACCAGGAAGGTGATCATTGCGCCCCTCCGACTCCAAGGTATCCTCTTCGTCCGGTCGGCCTCACGATGATAACATAGATGCACTATGCAGGAATGCATTGACAGGCAACCGTCACTTACCCCCAGACAAGCCCGCTTCGTAGCGGGCGGATGGCCGGTGGATGGCCCGTGTATCTCTCCCTGATGGGAAGCGGAGGGCGTTTTATGGTAAGACGCGCCAGGAAGTGGCACTGAAGCTCCTACAGGCGCAGAAAGCGATATCTGACAGCCTCCCCCTGGCAGGGGAGCGCCAGAGTACCGGCGACTTCCTTGAGGCTTGGCTTCGAGATAGCGCCGCTCCACGGGTACGGCCTAAGACGCTCGTCCGTTATCAGGAGCTCGTCCGGCTTCATATCGTCTCAGAGATAGGCCGGGTCCCATTGGCCCGCCTGTCACCGCAGCACGTGGAGAAGATGCTGTCCGGCGTCGCGGCGAAGGGAGCATCCCCGCGCACGGTCGAGCATTGCCGCGCCGTCCTTCGGAACGCGCTCCACCACGCCATGCGCCATAGCCTAGTCGGTCGGAACGTGGCGGCCTTGGCCGATGTTCCACCAGTGCCTGCCAGGGAAGTTGCGCCCCTTACCCCAGACGCCGCCAAACGCATATTGGAGGCCGTCAAAGGGGATAGGCTGGAGGCTCTGTTTACGGTGTCCCTGGCGTGCGGCCTGCGCCAGTCTGAGACGCTGGGCCTGCGCTGGTCTGACGTGAACATGGATGTAGGCACTCTGAGTATTCAGCGCATACTGCAGCGGGTAAACGGGACCTTCACCTTCTTCCCGCCAAAGACGGCGCGGTCTCGCCGGACTATCGCGATGCCAGGCCCGGTGGCGGCGGCCCTACGCCAGCACATGAAGCGCCAGCTTGAGGAACGGATGGTTATGGGAGCCGCCTGGGAAGGCGATACCTGGGGGTCGTTGGTGTTTGCCACCGAGCTCGGGCAACCCCTCACTTCATTCCATGTGAGCCGTCGATTTGGCAAGCTACTCCAATTGGCGGGACTGCCAACGATGCGCTATCATGACTTGCGACACGGAGCCGCCTCACTCATGGCCGCACAGGGTGTGCCCGCCAGGGTCGCCATGGAGATTTTGGGACACGCGCAGATCAGCACAACGATGAACATCTACACCCACATCGCCCCAGAGCTCCAGCGGGACGCTGTTGCCAGGGTCTCGTCGGCCCTTTGGCCAGAGGACCAGTCCGCGTTGGTGTCAAAATTGGTGTCAAACGGGCCGGGCGGCACAGGATTTCCCTCAGCCACTACCCCTTGACCGCATCGTAGACTGACCGGGCCAACGTAGCTCAGTGGTAGAGCAGCGGTTTCGTAAACCGCAGGTCGACGGTTCGAATCCGTCCGTTGGCTCCAATTACGGGAATGCGTTAGAAGCCTCGATAAGGGTCCGAAGCCGCCCAAAGATCGCCTTAACTCGCCTGGGACTTGCCGAGTTGTTGCTGAACCACTACCCGGACGATCGCCAGGAGGCGGTGGGGCACCTGGACTTCGCGATCGGCGAGCTCCGTGAGATGAATATGCAGCCGGCCTTGAAACGCGCCCAATCGCTGCCGGAGACGCAAGAGGCATAGCTGAGTTGATCGTGACCTTCTGCGGCGGCCCAACGTGCGCGCACCTGTCGCCAAACCCTCAGCACTGCTTGGAAGCCGATGGTGGCCGTGCCCAGCGTCATCTAGGCCATGGGCCAAGCTCTCGCCCTGGAGTCGGCACACCTAGGGATAGTGCATTCTGGAGGACAAGGTCTCAGCTTGGATCTTTCCGCGGACTTAAGAGCAATGCAGCTTGGAAGCCTTAGATCGATCCGAGCCTTCCAGGCAGTTTCCGCTTCACTCGGCAACGGTCTCAGACTCGGCTTCCTCGGCCGGTTCAGTTGAGACGCCTGTGTCGCTATCCACAGTGGGGACGATCCATTTGTACAACCACGCTCGGCTGACCCCGAACTCCCTCGCCACTTGAGACACTCGGGAGGCTCCCGCTCACGGGGCGAAGAGCCCTCAATGTCCACTGTTGTCCGCTGATGCTGAAGAAGCGCTTTGCAAGCCACCCAAGCGCGGCCGCCCGGAGGAGCGACC
>JAQBTI010000203.1 GCA_027624995.1 Chloroflexota bacterium | reverse complement strand
CGACGATCAAGGAGGTGCGTACGATAAACATCGTCGGACTGGACCTTCAGGCCGACGGTGGGACGCACGTCGCGAACACGTCTGAGGTGGGGCGGGTACGGGTCGTGGGCCACGAGAGTAAGGGGCGAATCAACAAACGCCTCCGGATAGAGGTGGACCCGTAGGTCGGGACCGTGCATTCGGTGGCGTAATCGACACTACCGACCTGAGCCTAAGGAGAGCCGGATGATCGACCTTTCTGAATACCGGGAGTTGGTCGTTCGCCAAGAGGTGGAGCACCTCGAAGCGTTCACCGGCATTGAGACGGAGAACCGGTACAGCGTGTTGACTCCCGACGGGGAGCAGCTTCTCTACGCTTACGAGGAGTCGTGATTTCTCGGGCGCATGTTCCTGAAGTCTCACAGGCCGCTGGAGATCCACGTGGTGGACGGTGACGACGAGCACTTGATTACAGCGGGCCGAGGTTTTTTCTGGTTTCTGTCACATCTCCACGTCCGAGACGGCTCAGGACGAGAAATCGGGTCGCTTCGGCGCCGGTTCTCGGTGTTGAACAGGCGGTTCGAGTTGGAAGACTCGAGAGGCGCGATACTGGCGGAAATACGCGGGCCTTTGCTGCGGCCGAACACTTTCATGGTCTACAAGCAAGGCTCGGAGATAGGCCGCGTCACCAAACAGTGGAGCGGCATCGGCAAAGAGGCGTTTACGGATGCTGATACCTTTCGGGTCCAGATGGACACGGGCAGGGCCGACCGGCACTTCTCGTTGCTGATGCTCGCGAGCGCCCTCGCGATTGATCTCGATTTCTTTGAGGGCTAACCGGCCAGATCGGTAGTCAGTTCTGTGTGAATTGTGCGGCTCTGACGAAACGACTAGACTGGGTCTGGCCCCAGACAAACACATTAAACAAGGAGCCTTTTGATGCCTCAGACTGACCAATTCAGCTACCAGGGATTATTCGCGAAGAGTGCCCCTAAAGAGCCCCCAAGGGCGGCGACGGCCGAGAGGGCAAAGTACGATTTCGCCGTCGCGTATCCAGACCCGGAATCCCTGCCTCTGGACGACCTGGTCGAATCATTGAAGTTGGCGCTGGACGAAGAGGGCAAGGATCTGGCGGTCTACCCGCACCAGATGGGCTACCCGCCCCTGCGGGAGTACGTGGCTTCGAAGCTGGCGAGAGACCGCCAGATGAGCGTCACCGCGGACGACATCATTCTCGCCGACGGCTCCAGCCAGCCCCTGCACATGGTCGGAGAGTCGCTGCTGGACCACGGCGACGTCGTGCTCACGGAGGAGTTCGTCTACATGGGCACGCTGGGCATGCTCAGGCGTTTCGGGGCCGACATAAGGGGTGTTGAGTGCGACGAGGACGGACTGCTGCCGGACGCTCTGGAGGGCGCAATTACCCGGGCGATAGGGCAGGGCAAGAAGCCGAAGTTTATCTACACCATTCCTACCTTCCAGAACCCTCTAGGCTGGACGATGACGCTGGAGCGCAGGCAGGCCCTCGTGGAGCTCTCCCAAAGGTATGACATTCCGGTACTGGAGGACGACTGCTACGTCGACCTCAGGTTCGAAGGGGAGTCCGTTCCGGCGATACACTCGCTGGACGACACGGGCAGAGTGATGTACGCGGGGTCGTTCTCAAAGATAATCGCGCCCGGGATGCGGCTAGGGTACCTGACGGGGCCGCAGGAGCTACTGGACGTCGCGCGAGCGACCAAGAGCGGCGGTGGAGTCAACCAGTTTGCTGCTCTAGCGGTACACCGGTACGCAATGAGTGGCCTGGACGCTCATATCGAAGAATCGAAGGGGATCCTGAGGACGAAGCGAGACGCTATGCTGGCTGCCCTGGGTGAGAACTTCGGCACGGCAGCAAAATGGAGCACTCCGGAGGGCGGCCTATACATCTGGCTAGAGATGCCTGAAGGTGCAGATCTCGTCGCCGCCCGTGATGTCGCCTTCGAGGCGGAGGTCGGCTACACTCCCGGTTCGCTGTTTGCTCCAGACGGGACCTCCGGCAAGAACACCGCCCGGTTGTGCTTTGGGTACAACACGCCCCAGGAGATTCACGAAGGTATCGCCAAGCTCGCCGAGGTCTTTGCAAGGGAGGGTATGCTGATCGGCTGACGGCGCGCCGCCAGACGAGCCCCACTCATCAGCGGGGCTTTGCGCCAAAAGTCGAAATGCATGGCGGTGGTTCGGACAAGCTGACCACGAACGTAGGTTCAAATTCACCGTTCGCCCTGAGCCTGTCGAAGGGCAATTCACGTTACGCGGCACTTTTGGTGCAAAGCCCCACAGGGAGAGAGAGGGGTTTTCCCGTACCACTTCTGAGACAGGCTGGCGGCGACTGTTCGTCCGCGAAGTTGAAAACACTCCAGTTAGTGTGACTGACTAGCGGTTTTCTTCGGAAGAGACGTTCTGCTCCATTACTTCAGCGAACCCCGACCAGCCTATTCTGTAGCCGCAACTGGTGTATCGAGGCCTAATCGCCGTTTAGGATTGGCATCAACGGCGTTACGGGTATCCCTACAATACCGGCCTGGGCCGCGATAATTGCTGCATGGGTGCGGCTGCGCGCTTGCAGCTTGCTGATCACGTTTTGGACATGTTTCTTAGTCGTATCCACGGTGATGTCGAGGGCTTCGCTGATCATCTTGTTCGTGTCTCCGTTCGCCATGAGCCGGAGCACATCAACCTCCCTCGGGCTCAGGTGCGCAGCCTCGGCCGTGCGCTCTGCAAGCGTCTTTCGGCCATTTTGAATCAGGGCGTCCACAGCCTTGCGCAGCAATTCCGTCTTCATCTGGGTGCCGCCCTCGACCACGCGATGGATGCTCTCCAGCAACTCTTTCGGGATCATCTCTTTGAGAAAGATGTACCCCCCCGCTCCCGCGTGGATTGCGTCGATCACATGGGAATCGTTGTAGGACTCCGTTAGCACCATGACCGAGACCTCTGGGAATTCCTCCTTGATAAGTCTCGTCGCTTGCACACCATCCACCGCGCCGTTCCCAGTCTCGCTCAAGACGATATCGAAAGGTCGTCTCACAGCAGATTGCGCTCTCATCCGCAGAAGCGCGGCATCTCCATTAGTGGCCTCTCCATCCACTTCGAGTCCCTTGTCTGTAGCTAGGATAGCCTGCAGGCCTGCCCGAGTAACCGGGCAGAAGCCGATCAGCAGGACCCGGAGAGGTTCCCGATTTACGGGCTCCATCACCGCGGCGATGCTCATGCAATCGCCTCCTTCCCTGAACTCCAAAGTGCGATTACCTCTTCTCTACAGTGCTATCTTCCCCCCCCCGCCTCTCCTGTCAAGGGTTCCCTTTGCCATCCCAAACAGATTAGCCGTTCGGCACTAACAGCCCGGTCCAGCACCCGCTCAAGGGGGCTTCCAAGCCTGTCAGCCAGGGCGGATACTCATTTTGGTTTAGTAGGTCGCCACCGTTCGCGTCCTTTGCCTGTCGATCTTGAGTTTCACCGAAGAACGTTTGAAATGAAAAGGAATATCATGCGCTGGCTTTCTCTATCCCTGTTAATGATACTTGCCATTACAGTCGTGTTGGCCTGTTCCAAAGACACACCAACGCCGACACCGGCGCCCACGGCTACGGCGATACCTCGTCTCACGACCACGGCAACGCCTGTCATTCTTGTGCCCACGGCCACGGCGACATCCCGTTCCACCGCCACGGCGACACCCCGTCCCACGGCCACGGCGACATCTCGTTCCACCGCCACTCCGGTTCCCTCTACTACAGCGATCCCGGACACCACCGCACCTATGGTGAGTTCCACCGTCCCGGCTAACGCTGCCACGGGCGTTGCGCTCAACGCATCTGTCAGCGCCATCTTCAGTGAGGCGATGAACCCCTTGACCATCACCACAGCCTCCTTCACCTTGAAGCAGGGGGCAACGCCTGTTACCGGCGCGGTGACCTACACTGGCGTAACAGCGGTCTTTACATCGGCAAGCAATCTCGCGGCCGGCACCACCTATACCGCCACGGTTACCACCGGGGCCAAGGACCTGGCGGGCAACGCCCTGGCGACTAATAAGGTATGGACCTTCACCACGGGTACAGCCCTTGCGGCAAACCCAACTGCACCAGTCCTCGGAGAGGCAGGCAGATTCGTGCTTCTGGCCAGCCAGGCAATCACAACAACTGTCGGCTCCGCCGTCAGTAATGGGGGTATCGGAATAATAGACCGGGCTCGTACATTCATCAGTGGATTCACCCCAGGCGCAGGCCCAGGAACACTTGTTGAACTGACAAATGGGTTGTCATATGCGCCCGACGACGTAACTCCGTTTACATTCCCTGCGCCGTACGCCTCTTCTGTCGCGTTCATCACTCAGGTCAGGACCGACCTGGGGATTGCCTATACCTTCCTGGCTGCCGACCCAAATCCGGGCGCACCGACTCAGGTGCTCCCAATAGAACTGGGCGAGCTGACCCTTACCCGGGGCGTCTATAAGACCGCCTTCAATGTCACCATCCAGACCGGTGATCTCACTCTCGACGCCCAGGGCAACCCGAATTCAGTCTGGATATTCACCATAGACGGCACCCTTACTACCGGAGCACCGGGCGGTAACATCGTCCTCTCAAATGGCGCACAGGCTAAGAACGTCTATGGAGGACGGCCGGCATAACGACTATTGGACCGGGTACCATCTTCTACGGGAACGTGTTCGCCTTCGAACAGATAAACGTGATTGACGGTGCTGCGGTAACGGGTAGATTGTTCTCAGTGAATGAGCAAGTTACCTTGATTGCCAATGCCGTGACAAAGGCCGAATAGGAGGTCACGTCAATAGGTGTGTAAACGACATCAGGCGGCGACCTCCTCAACGATAGCCTCGATGGCCATGCCATCCACA
>JAQBTI010000202.1 GCA_027624995.1 Chloroflexota bacterium | reverse complement strand
GTGCCCAATATGTGGATGGCATGGCCATCGAGGCTATCGTTGAGGAGGTCGCCGCCTGATGTCGTTTACACACCTATTGACGTAACCTCACACCGCGACGAGGGCTGTCAGGTTCCTCCCTCCTACCCCCGTACCAACTGTCACCGCACTTACTATTTCAGTGCTAGCGTTGACTATCGGCGGGTTGATTTGTTGGATGTTGCGCCGGAGAGGTGCGGTCGGAGGGGGTGGACCGTAAGAGACCCCCATCCTAGTCTTCCGCCGCTCGTGAGGGAACGGATAAGAGCCTGCAGCTTATACACGCCCTGCTAGGGGCGAGAAAGCTACTCGCGGACCAAACAGACCATTGCGCCGTCGGGGGCGGATAGCTGGCGGACTGCGCCTGCCCTGAGCATGGCCACGTCGCCCTGGGCTAACTCAGTCTCGAAACCGTGGATCGTCAAGATGACGGAGCCAACATCGACCAGCCAATGTTCGTTGGCGGAGAGTGTAGACTCCACAACCCCGGCACCGGCCTCGAAATCGATGTGGCGAAGCTCGGTGAAAGGACAGCGAGATCCACGATCGGCGATGGGACCGTTGTTATCCGCCCCCGGGAGCACGAAACCTGGGACGGTCGGAACCGGCGGGCCGTCATCCTCTTCGAGGATGTGGATGGGCCGCTTCTGTCGCTCCAGGCGGGTCACGACACTGACGTTATCGAATTCCGTAAGCATCTGGAACCAGTGGACCGTCCCCATGGGCGTATACACGGCTGTGTTGGGGGTGACGTCGTAGGCCGTGCCGCCGACCCAGGCCTCACCGTGGCCACTGGCAAAGATCCAGACCTCGTCGGCGTCGTGGTAGTGGGGCTCAACGCCACGACCGGAACGCCCGGCCGGGTGCCACATGAAGGAGTTGATGACGGTCCAGTCAGGTGAGGCGCCATCACCCCAGTAGACGGTGTTCGAGTTTCTGGAAATTATCCAGTAGTTGTGGTTCTTGATCATCATGGTGGGCTCCCCGAAGCTGTGAGAGCGGTCACCGTTACACCCGCAGGGATCGGTCCGGGACGTTCCGGGTGATGGCCTGGATATTCGAATCAACCGGCAGCGAGCTCGGGTAGCTGTTCGACCCGACGGAAAAAACCTCGCCGCCGCTCGGTGTCTCGTGACAGACAATCTCCGCGCCACCTCGCAGGGTGACTCTGTACGGCCCGGGGACCACATCGGCGTAGATGGCCCCGGTCGCGCGAAACCGGGCGTCGACAGATCCCCTTTCGCCTTCGAACTCCAAGAGCACGTCGTCGAGTGCGATGAATCGTTCATCACTTACGTAGTCTACGAGCAGCGAGGGCCTCCGAAGATATGAGTTTCGAAATTGGGGGACTGATCAACCCACATACGAACCCTTCCTCCGCAGACCGGACGAGAGGAACCGGGGGCTCGTGCCCTTAGGAATCTTCCGCGATGGAGTTCTGCTCGTATTCGGCTGCGAGAATTCCCATGACGACGGAGTCAAACCTGGACCCCTCGTGTGGGCGGCTCTTCCTCAGAGTTCCCTCGTGGACGAAGCCGACGTGACGGAACATGGCCAACGCAGCCTGGTTGTATTCGGGGACATCCACCCAAACCCTGTATAGCCCGTAGTCCTTGAAAGCCGCACCGAGGGCAGCCCGCAGAGCGGCCGTCCCATATCCTCGGTGCCAGAGGTCAGACCTGCCGATCAGGATCGATAGCTGTCCGTCACCGAGGGACTCTTCGATGGCGATATGGACCTCGCCGATATGCTCCCCATCCTCGGCGTAGATGGAGAGGATAGGATGCTCGGGATTGTTGAAGACGTGCTGCCACTCCTGATCGCTGGCCGTCTCCATCTCGGTTGGATGGTATCCGAGATGGGCCGCGTCGCCGTAGGAGTAGCGGCCAAACCAACTCTCCGATACCTCTTCGTGCGCCAGCCAGTCACGGATACGGGTGACATCCTCTCTCACGACCGGTTTGAGTACTATTCTCGGTGTAATCACGATTGGTCTCCTACAAGGGCAACGCAGAGCGGTTGCTCGCCGGGAATTGGGCCGCGGAGCGGGCACCGGACGCTCAGCGGTAGGCCAATGGTATCAAACGCCCACAGTCGTAGCAACGAAACCGGGGCCTGCCCCGGTGCGACATCACAGCCCGGTATGTATCATGTTGGAATGACGCTAGGGGATACGTTCAGTCAGGCCCGAGAGTACTTGCATAGGCACGGCCTATCCGGTTGGTTGCTCTACGATTATCGGGGTATGAATCCCATCGTCGAGGAGACGTTGGGGCCTCTCCCGAACGTGACCCGCCCGGTCTGGATCTGGGTTCCGGCAGACGGCGACCCGCTGCTCCTGGCCAGCTTCGTGGACCAGGGACGCTTCGACCACCTCCAGACCGAGACCTCGCTGTTCGTAAACCGAACGCAGATGGCGACGAAGCTGGAGGAGATACTCAGCGCCGGCGGCAAGATCGCCATGGAGTACTCACCTGGCGGGGCGCTACCCAGAGCCTCAAAGGTGGATGCCGGAACACTGGAGATGGTTCGAGGATTCGGCGTGGAGGTGGTGTCGTCGGCCGATCTGGTCCAGTTCGCAACCCAGCGATGGACCCCTGCACAGCTCGAATCGCACCGGCAGGCGGCCCTCGGGTTAGACCGCATCGTTCACGATGCTTTTGCGCACGTTCGAGAACAACTGGTCTCAGGACTGACCGAGTACGAGCTCGCCGAATTCATCCGGACGCGCTTTCAAGAGGAGGCGCTAGAGGCCCCGGAAGGCCCTGTCGTGGCCGTCAATCAGCACTCTTCCGACCCGCACTTCGACCCCAAGCCAGAGGACTCTGTTCTGATCGCCCGAGGCGATTGGCTGCTGATCGATCTGTGGGCGCGGCTTCCACACGCCGATGCCATGTACGCAGACATCACCTGGACGGGCTTCATTGGCGAAGAGCCGACCCCAAGGCACAGGGAGGTGTTCGATGTCGTAACCGGGGCGAGGGACGCCGCGCTGGCGGAGATCGAGCGTGCTTTCCACGAGGCCGAGATCTTGCAGGGCTGGCAGTTAGACAAGGTGGCCCGGGACCATATCGCCAATGCGGGTTACGGGGACTACTTCAACCACCGGCTCGGGCACAGCCTCGGCCGGGAGGCGCACGGCAACGCGGTAAACCTGGACGGCTGGGAGACCTTCGACACGCGCGAACTGATTCCAGGTATAGCGGTAACCATCGAGCCGGGTGTCTACCTGCCGGAGTTCGGGGTCCGCTCGGAGATCGACGTTTTTATCTCGGAAGCCGGCCCGGAGGTTACGACCGAAGTGCAGCGGGAGATCGTGCTTGTCGGAGGATAGGCCGGCGTCACGGGTGTCTGCGCCAGGAATGGGCGGGTCTCAAACACGCCCCAATCTTCGATACCCAGCAATCCGAGGTGAATGGCGGCCTTCGCTTCTAGTGTCCGTCGCCAGCGACTTGCGTTGCGGTACGAGGCAGCCTGACGAAAAGTATTAGCACGGCGCTGAGGAAGACGAGCGCACCCGCAAATAGGAATGCGTTCTCTGTACCGTATCTGTCGGCGACCAGCCCTGCCAGGACAGGGGCGAGAATGCCGAGGAAGCTGGCCCCGTATATCATCGAGACTACCGTGGAGTGAAGCTGGCCGCCGGCTACGTCCAGAGCTGATGCGATGAACAGCGCATGGAGCGAGTACATGAACGCTCCCATGGCGATAATGGTCAAGATGAGCTGAGGACCCGGGTCGGCGTATCGGAGCGCAGCGAAAAGTAGGCCCATCCCAAACATCGACGGTACTATCACGGCCTTGCGACCGAACCTGTCCGACAGCATGCCCATCACCGGCTGCGCTCCTATGCCGATGACCTGCGCCATGGATAGATATATTGCGACCCGCGCCGCCGAATATTCGAGGTCCTCACGCAGGTACACGGGTAGGAATATCGCCACTGAGCTCTGCCCCATGCTTCGGAGAACCGTCACGCCCACCAGCGTCAGCATCGCTCCATTTCTCAGGAGCTTCGTGATGGACCTGAAGTACTCCGCACTGGACTGAGCTGCTACCTGTGTGCTCGGAACCCCTCGCATCATGGACCAGATGAGCAGTGCCCCAAGCAAGGCCGGGAACAGACCCGCCCTCAATACGTCCTGCCAGACGAGCACGGCCAATGCACCGGCCGTCACCAGAGGCCCAAGCACCTCGCCGGTGCTTCCTCCCGCCACGTGCAGCGAAAGCGCAAATCCTCGGCGGTCCGGGAACCGGCGCGAAAGGGCGCCAATGGCCGGCGGATGGTAGATCGACGGCCCGATGCCAACCAATAGCATCGCGCCTAACATCATCCAGAAGTTGTGTGCGCTCCCGGCGATGAAGTACGAGACGCCCATTAGAGACAGTGAGAGCCCCAGCATGAGAGACGCGCGATTCGAGAAACGGTCCGCCGCGTATCCGGCCCCCATGGTGGTAAACCAGCCGGTGGATTGTCGTGACGCGGCTATCCAACCCAGCTCCGTCGCACTGAGGCCCAGGCCGATCTTAATCTCGGGCAGGAGTATGACCTGGAAGCCTGAGTTGTAGATGTGCTTGATGGCGTGGCCGAGGACGACCGTCGCCGCCAGCTTGTTGCGTCCACGCTTGAGTTCGGGGGTGAGCCTTGCCGCCTGCACTTCCAGGCCGAACCTACGGTCCAAAATCGAAGCGCGGGCCATTGTATTACATGAATGGGCGCCGCACTCGGGTTCCGCGCGGCTTGCGCATCCTGCTGTGTTCGCGTCCAAGAACTAAGGACGCTTTTTAGACGACAGCACCCACCCCGCGCCGGTCGCTAACGGCCTTGGCTAGCATAAGGAGGTACCCTCAAAAAGTGTGTAAATAATCAGGCGGTG
>JAQBTI010000201.1 GCA_027624995.1 Chloroflexota bacterium | reverse complement strand
ACGGAGGTAAACGTCTACGAGGAAACGGAGTACCAGGCTTCTGCGAAGGCCTGGACGTCGAGCGCGGATCTCTGGCGGACCATCAAGGAGATGTCCAAGGAGCGGGACGCGACTGTCTCGGTACTTGGAATCGCCGGGACGCAGGAGGACCCAGGTGCAGGCAGGATCGTCTCACGGGGAAGCGTGAGAATCCGCACGTCGAAGGACCCAGTCGGCGCCACGGTCTTCTACCGCGACGTGCCGCTGATGCCCGCCCAGACCACCGAGGGCGTGATCAAGCCTCTCGATGAGAGCATGTTCCCCTTCATTCAGTGGCGCTTGCGCGATCTATCGGAGCCCGAGGCGCCGGTCGTCCTGACCCACCTGCCTACCTGCGGGAACTGCCACACGTTCTCGGCCGACGGGAAGACACTCGGCATGGACATGGACGGCCCTGGGGGAGACAAGGGCGCCTACGTGCTCAAGGACGTCAGCCCGGAAATGGTCATCGAGCAGGAGGATGTTTTCACCTGGAACGCTTACCCGGGTAAGCTGAAAGACATCAACACCTTCGGGCTGTTCTCGCGCGTCTCCCCCGACGGCCGCTACGTGGTCACCATGGTCAACGAAAAGCTCTACGTAGCCAACTATACCAATATCCTGTTCATGCAGACCTTCTACCCGACGGGCGGGATCCTCGTCGTCTATGACCGGGAGACTGGCGAGATCCGCTCGCTACCCGGCGCCGACGATCCCCGCTACGTCCAGGCCAACCCGGCATGGAGCCCCGATCAGGAGACCATCGTCTTCCTGCGGGCCGCGGCAAGACCGGCCTACTCGGAGGGCCCGCGCTCGACGTACGCCAACGACCCGCACGAGACCTCGATCCAGTTCGACCTCTACCGGATCCCATTCGACGACGGCGAGGGCGGCACGGCCGAACCCGTCCTCGGCGCTTCCGGCAACGGGATGAGCAACTCGTTTCCCAGGTTCTCGCCGGACGGGAAGTGGATCGTCTTCGTCCAGGCCAAGAACGGCCTGCTGCTGCGCCCGGACAGCCAGCTGTACATCATCCCCGCCGCCGGCGGCGAAGCCCGCCTCATGAACTGCAACACCGACCGGATGAACTCGTACCACAGCTGGTCTCCGAACAGCCGCTGGCTCGCCTTCTCCTCGAAGGTCAACAGGCCGTTCACGCAGTTGTTCCTGACCCATGTCGACGAGAACGGGTTCGACACGCCGCCGGTCCTGGTGCCGAATTCCACCGCGGACAACCGCGCGGTCAACCTGCCCGAACTGGTCCAGCTCGAGCCCGGTGATCTGGTGCAGATCACCACCCCCGCCGTGGACTACCGCCGGCATCTGGACGCCGGCCGCGAACTGGCGGAGGAAGGCAAGATGGAGGCGGCGCTGGCCGAGTTCGAGAAGTCCCTGGAGCTGAAGGCGGATTACTGGGAAACCTACTTCACGCTGGCCAACCTTCTGCTGCGGCAGGGGAAACTGGCAGAGGCGGTCAAGCATTTCCGGAGGACTCTCGATCTGAACCCGCGTTACTTCCTGGCGCACCAGAATCTCGGCGTGGCCTTGAGACGCCTGGGGCAATACGACGAGGCCCTCGAACATCTCGGAACCGCATTGCGCATCAACCCGCGCAGCGCCATGGTACACAGCAGCCTGGGCATGACGCTGAACAGGACCGGGGAGCTGGCCAGGGCCGCCAAGCATTACCAGGAAGCTTTGCGGCTCGACCCGCGGCTCGCGCACGCCCATTTCGGTTACGGAACGCTTCTACTCCAGAGCAGGAAGTTCGGCGAGGCGGTGGAGCATCTCGACCAGGCCGTGGAGATCGTACCCGGAGATTTCCAGGTCCATCAAAGCCTCGGCATGGCGCTGACCCACCTGGGGCGATATGCGGAAGCCGTCGAGCATTACGAAAGGGCCATCGAGATCGATACAGGCTATCACCAGGCCTACGACAGCCTGGCACGCCTGCGCGCGGTGCTTGGCGATCCTCGGATTCGGGACGGCGGGGAGGCCGTGCGTCTCGCGGAGGAGGCCTGCGCGATGACGGGCTTCCGTAACGAGAGCTATGTCCACACGCTGGCCATGGCCTATGCCGCCGCCGGGCGCTTCAAAGAAGCGGTCACCACCGCGGAGGAGGCCCTCGGCCTGGCCCGGAGCCACGGCAAGCGGCAAATGGCCGAGCAGATCGCATCGCACCTCGCCCTGTTCCGGCAGGGGCAGGCGGTGCATTCAAGCTGACCCTGGCGTCGTATATAGCCAGGCATCCCGGTCACTGATCGCCCGGTCAGGGCTTGACCGGCCTCACCAATCCCGTTGGTCCGTCAATCGAGCAGTTCGACCCGGCTGTCCGGGTAGCGGATTAGTTCTATAAGGGACATTTACTCAAAGAGTGACAGATGTTCGCCCAGGCCTGCCGCCTCGAGTTTCTCCTTTTCGACGAAGCGCAGCGAGGCGGAGTTGATGCAGTAGCGAAGTCCGGTCGGTGCCGGGCCGTCACCAAAAAGATGGCCGAGGTGAGAGTCGCCATGTTTGCTGCGCACCTCCCTTCCGGTCATGAAGAGGCCGCCCGTTTCTCCGACAATGTTGTCGTCGACGAGGGGTTGAGTGAAGCTCGGCCAGCCCGTTCCGGATTTGAATTTGTGGGTTGAGCTGAACAAGGGTTCTCCCGAGACGATGTCGAGGTAGATGCCTGGCTTCTCGTTGTCCCAGTATTCATTGTCGAAAGGCTGTTCCGTGTCGTCTTCCTGGGTTACGCTGAATTGCAGGGGTGAGAGCTTCTCACGCAGTTCCGCAATCGGGGGTTTGCGGTAGCCACCAGTTGGAGCCGCCGATTGCGGCGCGGGATCATTTCCCCAGACCCTCTCGATGAAGCGGTCTCTCCCGGAGCCGGCTCGGTAGATCTTGTAGTGAACGGTGCTTTTTTTGTAATAGTCCTGGTGATACTCCTCAGCCGGATAGAAGCTGACTGCCGGCCGAATCGGCGTGACAATCGGCTTGTCAAAGCGGCCGGATTGGTCGAGGGCCGTCTTTGTCGCCTCGGCAATCGCGCGCTGCTCTTCATTGTAATAGAACACGGCAGATGTGTACTGGTGCCCCCTGTCGTGGAAAGAACCACCCTCGTCCGTCGGATCGAACTGCCTCCAGAAATGGTTGATCAGTTCCTCGTAACTCACCTTTTTCGGATCATAGGTTATCTGGACCGCTTCCAGGTGGCGTGTCGACCCCGAGCTCACCTTTTTGTAGGTCGGATTCTCCAGCGCTCCACCGGTGTAGCCCGATACGGCGGAGATCACGCCGGGCAGTTTGTCGAAAGGCACCTCAATGCACCAGAAACAACCACCTGCGAAGGTCGCCTTTTCCGTCCCCTCGGCATCCGTATCGAAAGCCGAAAAGACTGCGACGACGACAATCGCGACCCCAACTATGATTTTCTTCAATTGCCAACTCCCGAGAATTTGAATTTCCGCTGCACCGCAGTGGATGAAGACGCACGAGATCGGAACCGGTTCTGGCAGTCGCCGTCCTCAATCCGGCTGACGCACCACTTTGACAGCGATGCAAGCGATCCTGCTGCTGCCGACTGTCAAGGTATCTCAACTTCACTGATGAGGCAGCGGATTCTGGCCACATTGAAGGCCATCTGATAAGGTATGAGATGAGGGGAACGACAGACCTGGTGGTGGTCGGGATAGATCTGGCTGGTTCGCCGAAGCGGCCGACGGGCATATGCGTTCTGGAGGGGGATCGGGCTCGGACCCAGCTGGCTTACAGCGTTGACGAGATCATGGCAATCGTCGCCGAGGCCGATCCAGACATCGTGCCGATCGATGCGCCGCTCAGTCTGCCGCCGGGCAGAAAGACCATTGCCGATCGCTCCGGGGAGCATTTCCGTCCCTGTGACCGGGCCCTGCAGAAGCTCGGAATCCGTTTTTTCCCGATCACCCTCGGTCCGATGCGCATGCTCACCGAGCGGGGTCTGGTCCTCAAGGCTCAACTCGAGGCGCTCGGCCATGTGGCGGTCGAGTGCTATCCAGGTGGGGCGCAGGACCAGTGGGGGCTGCCGCGGCAACACAAAAGCATGAGTGGGCTGTTACGGGGGCTGCGAAAGATGGGGCTCCGTGGTCTGCGGGCCAGTGCGTCTTCCCATGAGCTCGATGCCGCTTCGGCGGCACTTGTCGGGTATCATCTGCTTCTCGGTGAAGCCGTCATGCTCGGCGGTGAACGGGAAGGAGGGATGATCATGCCGATGGCTCCAGAAGAAGAGATCTGTCCAGCGGGATGATCGGTCTCGGACGGAATAGCCCGTTGACATGCCTCTGAGTTTAGTGTACTATGTAGATAGAACACTATGAAGATGGGCAGGGAGGTAGTCGCGGTGTTGGCCCAGCCAACGGAGGAAGTGCATGAGCATCAGCTTTGACCCCACCCGCCCGATCTATCTGCAGATCATCGAGGCGGTGAAAAAACGCGCCGTCCAGGGAATCTACAAATGTGCCGGGCCGCTTCCTTCGGTGAGGGAAATGGCCAGGCAGATGGGGGTCAATCCGAATACGATGTCGAGGGCTTACATGGAGTTGGAGAGAGAGGGGTTTATCAGCACCAGGCGTGGAGAGGGGTCGTTCATTACAGAGGATCCTCAGCGAATCGACAGCGAGCGCCGGCAGCAGGCAATGGCGGCTCGAGCTCGGTTCGTGGAAGAGATCCGCAGCCTCGCTCTCGAGCCGGGCCGCATCGACGAATTGCTGGAAGAAATCAAAGACGAGGTGACACGATGATCGAGGTGGACAACCTGTGGAAGGCCTATCCCGGCGTGACCGCACTCGGCGGTATTTCCCTGCGGGCCCAGCAGGGCAAGGTACTGGGGGTGCTCGGGGAAAACGGCAGCGGCAAAACGACACTGTTCAAG
>JAQBTI010000200.1 GCA_027624995.1 Chloroflexota bacterium | reverse complement strand
CCTGTCCTACCGAGACTCCCATTACGACTACAGGGTCTCTTCATCGGCGGTCGTCCGATGCGAACAGGCCCCGCAGGAGCCTCTGGAGAGCCGTCCGGTCCCCGGTCTATGGACAACCCTCAGCCCGGTGCCAACCGTCCGCAGTGAGGTCGCCGTGGTCGAGCTCGATGGCCTGGTCTACGTCTTCGGCGGATTCGGGCAGGGAGAGACCGCCGCCGAGGCCTACGACCCAAAGACGGACTCTTGGCGGGAGCTCGCGCAGATACCACAGCCGGTCAACCACGCCGGTGCTGTCACTGTCGGCGGCCTCATCTATCTCGTCGGTGGATTCGACCCGCGATTTCGCCCTGTCGACTCGGTCCTGGCCTATGACCCCGCTTCGGACTCCTGGACCCGCATGAAAGACCTTCCGGCGGGCCGGGGAGGCCTCGGGGCCGTGGTAGTCGGCGACAAGGTGCTCGCAATCGGAGGCCGGGGCGCGAGGGGTAACGTCGGCACCAACCATGCGTACGACCGGACAACCGATTCTTGGACATCCCTCTCTGCGATGCCCACCGCCCGAGACCACGTCGCCGCAGCCGTCGTCGACGGTCGCGTGTACGTCATCGGCGGCAGACTGGAGTCCTTTGCCAGTAACCTGGGTGCGACAGAGGTCTACGACCCGGCATCCGATACCTGGTATGAAGGTGCCCCGTTGCTTACGGTCAGGAGCGGCACCGCCGCCGCAACGGTCCAGGGGAGGGTCTACGTGTTCGGCGGTGAGGAGACCGAGGGCACATTCGACGAAAACGAGCGATACGACCCCGTCTTAGACTCGTGGGAGTCCATGCCTTCGATGCCAACCGCCAGGCACGGCCTGGGCGCCGCCGCAATCGGCGACCGCATCTACGTGATGGCCGGAGGGACCACCACGGGCGGCTCGGCCAGCAACGTCAACGAGGTCTTTATTGTCCTCGCAGGAGCCGAGTCGTCACCGCAAGCCCGGCTTGCCCCGGCTCCAACACGCGCTCCGCGATCGACGGCTACACCGTCGCCCGCGCCCTCAGCAGGTCTGATCATGGGTGCCGGCATGATCGCCTACTCGAACGCCGAAGGGCAGATCAGCGTCGCGCGCCCGGACGGCTCATCTGCTGTAACCGTGAGTCCTGCCCCCGGATTCTTTACCTGGCCAGCGTGGTCGCCAGACGGCGCCGAGCTGGTCTTCTCCGCTGCCCGCAGCGGCACCGACCAGTTCCGCCTTGAAATGTATTCGCACCGGTTCGCGGACCAGTCGACCCGACTCGTATTTGCCAGCGAGCCCGACATCGGCCCGATTTTGCCAAACATGCCCCACTATCCCCTGTGGTCGCCGGACAGCTCCGAACTCTCCGTGATGGCCTCCCATCCACAGGGGCTAACGCTGTTCTTGACCGGCGATGCCCCGGATGAGCCCGAAGTAGTGATTGTGGATGCCCCGCTGTACGCATCTTGGTCACCCGATTCGACGCAGATGGTCGTCCACGGCGGCATTGAGCTGTTTCTGGCCGACATCGGTGGACCAGCCCTATCAGTCACCGGCCTGGACCTGGCTGACCCTCGATATCGCGTTCCGGCCTGGTGGCCGTCAGGCGACAGGATCGCGCTGGTCGCGAGCCCTCCGCAAGTCGGCCGCTCCCTCTTTATAGCCCACCTGGATTCCGGGGAGTTGGACCCCGTCGTAGACGTACCGGGCGAGGCCGCCTACATCTGGTCGCCCGACGGTACCAAGCTCGCTGTGGGCCAGTCCGAAATACCGGGCGGCTTCGTCTACGGGGGCATCTCCGTGTACGACCCGGACGGCGAGCCCCTATCGGCGGGCGTCGACGAGGACCTGATCGCGTTCTTCTGGTCCCCGGACAGCACCAAGCTGGCTTATGTGACGGCCGGCCTTGAAGGCACGATGCTCTGGAATATCCTCGACGTCACTGACGGAAGTCGATATCCATTGGTCGAGTTCACGCCCTCCGGCGTCCAGTCGACCGTGTTCCAGTTCTTCGACCAGTTCGCCCTCTCCCATTCGATGTGGTCGCCGGACAGCCGGGCCATCGTATTCGCCGGAAGCCTGGCGGACGCGGTCCAGGCCTCCTACCGGACACAGACCGGCTCGTCGATAATCGTCTCAGAGGTGGTACCCGTCCCGCTGGTCGAGACCATCGCTGACGGCCTTTTCGCCGTTTGGTCCCCCCGATGATTTCTACCCACAACCCACTGTCTCACCCGATCGGAGACGGTCGGGACTTACTTGAATCAGCCTGTCGAAGTGATGGGGGTTCCCATCACTCACCCCATACCTGCCCAAAGAGCCGGAGCCAGTTGCCTCCTAGCACCTTGGCGACGTCACCGTCGGAGTATCCCCGGTCTTGCAACTCCTGGGCCACGTTGGAGAGCTTGTCCGGGGTCTCCATGCCCGTCGGGTGCACAACCGGGTCCGGGAACTGGGCCAGCCACTCCTCTTGTGGAATCGTACCCTGACGCGACAGCAGCCACTTGAAAAACTCTCTGGACTGGTCCTGGGTATAGTCGGTACCGATCCCCACGTGTTCGATGCCGATCCTTTCGACCAGATCGTCGATGGCGTCGACGTAGTCCGACAGCGTCGATTCCCACTCGTTTCTGAGGAACGGCGGAAACGCGTTGGCGCCGACGACACCGCCCTTCTCGGCGAGAAGTTTCAGCGCATCGTCGGTTTTATTGCGGGGATTGTCGTGAAACGACCGGGCGTTGGCGTGCGTACACGACACAGGGTTCTCGGACACCTCGATCGCCTCCAGAGTGGTCCGGTCGCCCACATGAGAGAGGTCGATCAGGATGCCGAGCCGATCCATCTCCCTGATCGCGTCCAGGCCGAAGTTCGTCAGGCCGTCGTCCACCCGCTCCCAGCAGCCGTTCCCGATCAGGTTCCGCTCGTTATAGGTGATCTGGATGACACGCACGCCGAGCTCGTGGAACAGCGCCAGGCGGTCCAGGTCGTTCTCGATCGGGGAGGCGTTCTGCCAACCGAGGACGACTCCTACCCGTCCGTCCTCCTTCGCCTTGAGGATGTCACCAACCGTCTTGGCCTGCGCGAGTACGTCAGAGTGCTCATCGAACCTGCGGAGCCACGCCGAGGTGTTGTCCATCGTCTCCCGGTAGCCCTCCCAGACGGCCGACGTCGCGTTGATGGCGGTCACTCGGCCCTTGGACAGGCTGTCGAGAACGGCCTGACTGTCCCAGTTACTCACGTTGAGTCCGTCGATGACTACCGAATCGTCGTAGATACTGTTCTGTGTCATCAGTAATAACCTGCCGTCTCTTCTCCCGGCGGGAGAAGGCTAGGATGAGGGGTTCTTGCCCGACCGCGAGCGCGGCAATTATACTGCACCCCCGGCCACACAGAGCCCACACCAACGCGCGCACGACCATGGAGGTGTCCCCGTGAACATCCCGGACAGAGAGGCCCTTAGCAGACTGGGCAGGGGCGAGTCCATCGAGGCGGTCTCGGAGGCCGCGGGCCTGACCAGAGAGCAGTTTGACCTCTGGTGGAACCACCAGATTGGCCTCAGACCGCCCGAAATGGCGGGATCGATCGAGGCCCCGGTGGGCGCGGATGTCGAGATCGTCCGTGACGGCCACGGCATTCCCCACATCTTCGCCTCCAGTGACCAGGACCTCTTCTTCGGTTACGGCTATGCCATGGCCCAGGACCGACTCTGGCAGCTCGACTACTACCGCCGTCGTGGCATGGGAAGGCTCTCCGAGATACTTGGGCCAAAGGCATTGGACTATGATCGCCTGGTCAGGACGGTCGGAATCAACCGCATAGCGAAGAGTCAAGTAGCCGGACTACCCGGGACGACCCTGGAACTGCTCAACGCCTTTTCGTCCGGCATCAATGCAGTGATGGAGGCGACTCGCGACTGTCCCCCAATCGAGTTCGACCTTGTGGACTACCGTCCGGAACCCTGGAAGCCCGTGGACACCGTCGCAATCCTGGCTGAATTCCGCTGGTATCTGACGGGGCGAATGCCGGTCATCTTCTTGCCGGAGATTGCCAAAAGGTACCTCGCCGACGCCGACCTGTATCGCGCCTTTCTCACCCCTGAAGCCGGTGACGAGGTCGTCGTGCCGCCGGGCAACTATGCCTCCGCCGGCTCCGGCTCCGAGCCGGTTGGCGAGGTGGTCGGCGACCCCGATGAAGGCCTCGGAAGCAACAACTGGGCTGTCGACGGAACTCTATCTGCGTCGGGCGCTCCGCTGCTGGCAAGCGACCCCCACATCGCCTTCGGAAGCGTCTCCTGCTGGTACGAGGCCCACCTGTCGGGCGGGTCCTTTGACACGGCAGGCGCGGGCTACGCCGGGGTCCCGGGCTTCTGGTTCGGACGCAACCAGCGATTGGCCTGGGGTCTCACCAACAACATCTGCTCCCAGAGGGACCTGTACCAGGAAAGCACGGATCCCGATCATCCAGACGCCTTCCTCTACGGCTATGACTGGGAGCCGGTGAGGGAGCTCACGGAGCGCATCGAGGTCAAGGGCGCCGATGCGGTGATCGAGACCGTTCGGTTCTCGCGCAACGGACCGCTGGTCGACCATCTCCTGCCAGAGCCGGTGAAGTCGACAGGCCCGGTATCCGTCAAGTGGCTCGGGGCCACGTTCAGCGACGAGATATCGTGCATGCTCGACATGGGCCGAGCCGATAGCTGCGACGGTTTTCGAGCGGCGATCGAGCCCTGGACCGTCCCGACGCTGAGCTTCGGATTCGCGGACATCGATGGCCACATCGGCTACCAGGCTGGGGGCAGAATCCCCATCCGTTCCAACTGGGACCGTGGGTACCGGCCCGGCTGGGAGCCGGAGCACCAGTGGCGAGGACTGGTCCCATATGAACACATGCCAAGAGTGGTCGACCCTC